>NZ_JARWRU010000432.1 GCF_029867845.1 Nocardia farcinica
CGTGGGGGGCCCGGCCGGCGGCCGCCACCGTCTCGGGGTCCATGACGGCGCGGTAGCGGCCGCCGATCCGGCGGGCAGCGGCGACCTCGGCGGCGTCGGTTCCGGTGCCGGCGGCACCGTCGTAGGCGCCCTCCGCACACCGCTGGATGATCGCCTTGACGTCCGCTTCGGCCTGGTCGTAGAGGTCGCGGAAGGCGCCGTCGACGGCACGATCGCCCGGGATCTCGTGCTCGGCCAGCCACCTGCCGTTGACGTGCGCGAACAGGTCGTCCTGGACCCGGACGGCCTCGTCGACGTGGGACAGATCGATACCGGAAGGAGTGCTGATCAGCTCGGAGGTCACGTGGTCCAGTATGCCGTCCGTCGGGCCGGCTCAGCCCGGCTGCGGGACCCGGTCGAATTCGCCGTCGGCCACCCCGGCGAGGAAGGCATCCCACTCCGGGCGGGTGAAGCTCAGCACGGTCCGGCCACGGCGCAGTTCCACCGCGCCCGCCTGCGTCTCGGTGACCAGTCCCGGCACGGTGCGGCCTTCGCGCAGACAGGCGATCAGCTCGTCCCACTCGGCCGGGGACAGCGCGATCACCGGCTGGGCGGCGGGGGCGGCGGGGGCGCCCTCGGATCCCGAACGGAATTTGCTGTCCCGTATCCAGACGGCTGCGACGTCGAACATGACCTCGACGCACTGGTTGCCGTTGTTGGACCGGGACGAGGTGAACCAGCCGCTGCGACGCGGCCGGCCGCCGGCGTTGGTAGCCATGCCCGAGAGTCTACCCCCGGGCATATTGCCTGATCAGAGCTTCGGAATCAGCTCGTGACAGAGCTTGCTCCAGCACGCGCAGGTAGGCGAAGCCCAGATCGCGCACCAGCTCCGGGTCATCGACCGGGCCGCCGAAGACCGCGCTCTCCGCCCACCCGAAGGTCGGTAGCTGTTCGCTTGCGAAGTCGAGCAGATGGAAGCTGGAGCCACCGAGGATGGCGCCCTCGCGGGCGGTGAACGGAATGACGCGCACGTCCACGGTGTCCAGTTCGTCGATCAGCGCGACCAGGTGCTCGAGCTGGCCGCGCAGCACCTGCGGCCCACCGGTCTGCTGCAACAGCGCGGCCTCGCCGATCACCGCGGTCAGCTCGACGCGATCGGGCCCGCGCAGCCGCTGCTGCCTGCGCATCCTGATGGCGACGAGCTGATCGACCTGGACCGGGCGGATCATCACGTCGGCGCTGATGAGGGCGCGGGCGTAGGCCTCGGTCTGCAACAGGCCGGGCACGATCAGGCTGTCGTAGCTGCGGATGCTCTGCGCGCCGTGCTCCATGCCGTAGAGACGCTGGAGCTCGGGGCCGATCAGCGCGGAGGACCTGCTCCACCAGCCGCGCTGTTTGCCAGCCTGTAGCAGGTCGAGCAGTTCGTCGCGTTCCTCCTGCTCGACCTCGAGCAGATCGAGCACGGGACCGATGGTCCGGCCGGTCAGCACGCGCCTGCCGTTCTCCACGTGCGACCAGTTCGCCGGGGTGAATCCGGCCTGCCTGGCGAAGGTCGCGGAGTCGAAGCCGCGCTGTTCGCGCAGCTCACGCAGCCGAAGCACCAGTTCCCAGCGGGCGACGGTCGGCGAGACGGGTGCCATGCGAAGCGATGCTACTTCGTGATCGACCAGCCGACGGTGACTATTGTCACAGCACTTGCCCGGGTCTACTGTCACGTTAGCGGCTGGTTCACCCGAAACATCCACTCCGCATCGAGACGAGGTTCTTCATGAGCACGTCCGGCACTGGATCTGGCAATCACCGCGCGCAGGGCGGCACCCAGGTGCTGCCGGCCCGCCCCGGCGGGCGTCGATCGGCGGCCGAGGGGCCCGCGGGCCGGGAGTCGGCCGGCAAGGAGAACGCCTTCCACCGCTGCCGCCGCTATCGCACCGACCACCGGCTGTTCGCCGAGGTCGATCCCGCCCTCGGGCGGATCATGCTCGAGGTGGGCGCCGTCGGGGCCGTGGTCATGCCCGCCACGCTCGGCGCGTCGGTGGCGGCGGCGCTGTCCGGCCCGCACCGCTGCCCGATCATCGCCCATCCCCGGTCGGACCGCTGGACCTTCCTCACCGGCCCGACCGACAACTCCTATCTCGACATGAGCCTGTTCGCCGACCTGTTCCGCGTGTGCGCCTCGATCGCGCTGCCGGGCAGCAGGATCGTGCTGCCCTCACCCGCCGACGAACGCACCGGCTACCGGTCCTGGGTGAGCGCCCCCGAGGACGACTACCGGCCGGACCTGACCGAGGTCACCACCGTGACGCGGGCCGCCGCTGCCGCGCCGCGCTGTGGCATGAACTGAACCGGCCAGGCCCGCGCCTTCCCGCCAGGGAATCAGGGCGTGGGGACCGGTGCCGGGGTGAGCGTGATGCTGAACCGGTTCTCCACGTTCTCGGTCCACTGGCGTTCGCACTCGTCGATGGCGGCCTGGTCGTTGCCCGCCTTGTTCAGGCAGTCGACGAAGTCCTTACCACCCATGTCGACGAAGAAGCTCCAGCCGACGATCACGAACAGCGTCGCGCCGATCAGGGCGAGCACGCTGAGCACGATGCCGGTGATCGACATGCCGAACCCGCCCGCGGTGCCCTTGCGGGCCTTGATCGCGGCGATCAGACCGAAGATCACGCCGAGCGCGCCGAACAGGTAGCCGCCGACCACGGTCCAGAAACTGAGCAACGCCACGATGCCGAGCACGAGAGCGGCCACCGCGAGCCCGGTGCGCTTGGGCGATTCCTGCCAGTAGCCGCCGCCCTGGTACTGCCCAGGCGGTGGCGGATACGACCCCGACGACGGGTATTCCTGGGGGTACTGACCCGGGGGAGGATATTGCGACATGGGCCCACCTCTCAGTCGGTCGGACGCGATCGCGGGGGCTGCATTCCGGTCGACCGCGTTGCCCGTACTCCGATGGTAGTCGGACGAAACGGGCGAATCGCCCCGCGCCTCACGCGGGAAACAGGGAGCTCACCGCCCGCCGAGGCGAGCGTGCATCTCCCACACCAGGATCTCCGCCGGCGCCTGCGCCGTTATCCGCTGCCCGCCGCTGTGCCCGGTGCGCACCGCGTCGCCGGTGTAGAGCGGGCCGACACCCTCCATCTCCACCTCGCCGCGCGCGACGAAGACGTGCAGGTAGGGCGCCTCCGGCAGGGTCACCACCGACGGCGCGCCTGCACCGTCGGCGCCGGGCATCCTGGCCACGTGCAGCGCGGCGTGACTGCTGTTGATCGCGATGGCGGTGCGGTCGCGGTAGCGGGGCAGGCCGGAGGCCACGGTCACCAGATCGCCGGAGGCCAGTTCGTCGTCGATCTCGAGCTGCTGATAGCCGGGATCGACGCCCGCTTCGTCGGGAACCACCCACATCTGGATGAAATGCACCGGCCGGTCGTGGGCGGAACTGTTGTCCAGCCGCCAGGAATCGTTCTTCTCCGAATGCAGAATCCCGCTGCCCGCGCTCATCCGCTGGGCCAGACCGGGATAGATGACACCGCTGTGACCGAGCGAGTCCTGATGCACCAGGCTGCCCTCCAGCACCCAGGTGACGATTTCCATATCGCGATGCGGATGCGTCTCGAACCCCTGGCCGGGCAGCACGATGTCGTCGTTGTTGACCAGCAGCAGCCCGTGGTGGGTGTTGTCGGGATCGTAATGCGCGCCGAAGGAGAAGGAATGCTTCGAGTCGAGCCAGGAGATCCGGGTTTTCATCCGGTCGCCGCCTCGATGGACATCGATGTGCGGGGTCGCGAGTGCGGACACCCGGTCCTCCTCTCCCAGCAGGCGCGCCGCGGGCCCGGTCGCATCTGTACGCCCGGCCGCGCGGCGACTCGTATTCCTAGTAAATTGTCCCGCATCGGGCATATTACGCGAGCACCGGGCCGGGGAACGGCAGGCGAGCAGTGCCGGACGCCGAGGGGAATCCCTGGGCCGCGACGGGCGAGGCGGAGGTGACGAGATGCGACCGGACGCGCTCGCGCGGGTCGAGGAACAACTGCGCGAAGGGGCGCGCGCGGCGGGCATCACCGATTTCGTGGTCGGTATCGCGGTATTTCGCGAGGGCCGTCTCCTGGTAATCCGCCGGGTGCCGGACGACTATTTAGGGGGAATGTACGAATTACCCGGCGGCGGGGTGGAATCCGGGGAAACTCTCGTCGAATGCGTGGTGCGCGAGTTGTTCGAGGAGACCGGTCTGCGGGTGCACCACATCGATCGATTTCTCGGCGCGATCGACTATGCGACGCGCAGCAAACCACGGGTGCGAAAGTTCAGTTTCCTGGTGGTGGCCGATTCCGGCGAGATATCGCTCTCACCCGGCGAACACGACGCGTTCGCCTGGATCGACATCGACACCCTCGACAGCCTGCCGATGACCCCCGACACCCGTGAGGCCCTGCGCGCGCTGTTCCCGCCGCGCTGAGCAAGCGCCCGGCACGGCAGAATCGGCCCGGTGCCGCACGGTGAGCCGCTGAGACGTTCCGAACCGCAGAACCGGCCACCCTGGCGGACCGCCCTGCGCGAGAGCCCCGGCGTGGTCCGGCTCGCGGTGGTCCGATTCGCCGGCCAGTTCGGCGACGGCATGTTCCAGGCCGCGCTGTCGGGGGCGATCCTGTTCAATCCCGAGCGCGAGACCGACCCGCTGGCCATCGCGGCGGGCTTCGCGGTACTGCTGCTGCCCTATTCGCTGATCGGCCCGTACGCGGGCGCGCTGCTGGACCGCTGGGACCGGCGAACGGTGCTGCTGGTGGCGAACCTGCTGCGGATCGTGCTCATCCTGACCGCCGCGGCCGTGCTGGCGGCAGGCGTCGAGGAAACGCCGCTGCTGCTGCTCGCGCTGGCCACCGTGGGGGTGAGCCGGTTCGTGGCGGCCGGGGTGTCCGCCGCGCTGCCGCGGGTGCTGGCCAGACAGTGGCTGGTGGCGATGAACTCCGTGCTCGCCACGGTGGCCTCGGCCTTCGCCGGGGCCGGGGCGGCGGCGGCCGTGGCGGTGATCGGGATCGCCGGGGCAGGGGATGCCGGATCCGCGCTGGCGGTGGCGTGCAGCGCGGCGGGGTCGGTGATCGGCGCGATCGGCGCGGTCGGGTTCCTGCCGCACGTGCTCGGGCCCGGGGTCGAAGTGCGGGCGGAGGCGGTCGCGGACCCACGGGCGGCGCTGACGGGCTCGGGGCGGGCGCCTGGGACGGACCGGGGGACGTTACGCGCCGTCGCGGGCGGGCTGTCGACGGCGGCGCGGGCGGTGTGGCGGGCGCCGGAGGTGACCGCGGCGATGGTCGGGATCGGGGCGCACCGGGTGGTGTTCGGCGCGAACACGCTGATCATGGTGCTGGTGTTGCGTGAGCCCGCCGACGGCGCCGGGGTGGGCGGCGGATTGATCGGGTTCGGGGTGGCGATCGGGGCCAGCGCCCCCGGGTTGCTGACGGCGGCGGCGCTCGCCCCGTGGGTGATCCCCCGGCTCGGGCGGGCGCGGACGGTGCTCACCGGACTGGTGGCGGCGGTGTTCGTGCAGCTCGGGCTGGTGATGCCGACCGCTGTGGCCGGGCCGGGGCAGGAAGCCGGGCGCGCGCACCTGCTGCTGCTCGCCGGGGCATTGCTGTTCGGGCTGGCCGGACAACTGATCAAGCTGAGCGGGGACGCGGCGATGCAGACCGATGTGGACGACACCCGGCGCGGGCAGGTGTTCGCCCTCCAGGACACCGTGTTCAACATCGCCTTCGTGCTGTCGATCGCGGGGACGGCGCTGGTGATCCCCGATGACGGGCGCTCGCCGGGGATCGTGCTGGCGGGCGCGGCCGGGTACGCGCTGGCGGCCGGGCTCGTCGCGGTGAACACGCGGCGGCGAGCGCCCGGGCCCCCCGGGCCGCCCGGCCCCCGCGCCCCCGCCGGGGCGGGGCCCGGGAGCCCGCCCGGGGCGGGGGGGGGGGGCGCCCCCCCGCCCGCCCGCCCGGGGCCCGGGCGGGCCCCGGGCACGC
>NZ_JARWRU010000433.1 GCF_029867845.1 Nocardia farcinica
TCCGCCCCCGTTTTTTTTATCGCCGGCCTCTTTCCCTATTGGGCCATGGTCCGGGGGGCCCCGGGGGCGCGGGGGGCCCCACGGAGTCCAACGAGAGGGGTTCGCATGCACCACGCTCGACGTTCGGCTGGAATCGTGGCGGCGCTGGCCGCCGCCGCCCTGCTCGCCGCGGGTTGCGGCGACGACAACGACGACGACAGCGCCGTCGCCACCATGACCACCGGCCCGCTGGCCACCATGACCGCTCCCGGCGAGGAGCGCACCGGCGAGCCGACCACCACCGAGGGCGGCGAGACCACCACGACCGCCACCGACGACATGGACGACGCGGGCGACGAGACCAGGATCCCCACCCCGGGCGGCGCCGAGGTGACCATCTCCGGCGACATCTACGAGAAGTACCAGGAAGCGGGCGGCCAGGCGGGTCCGCTGGGCGCGCCGCTGGAGCCGGAGGAGTCGGCCCCCGAGGGCGGCAAGTACCAGGACTTCGAGGGCGGCACCATCTACGAGCCCGCCGAGGGCGAGCCGCACATCGTCTGGGGCGCCATCCGCGAGGCCTGGGAGGACAACGGCGGCGCGGCGGGTCAGCTGGGCTACCCGACCTCCGACGAGGTCGACATCCCCGGCGGCAAGCAGAGCACGTTCAGCGGCGGCACCATCACCTGGATCGACGGCCAGATCACCGTCACCATGAACTGAGCCGGCGCGTCCCCACTGTCCCGGCACGCTCTCTGCTCCGGGACGCCCGGGCCCGCACCGGACGCGGCCCGGGTGTCTCGGGTGGCGGGCCGATTTTCCGGCCGCCACCCCATTCGACGAACTCAACGACTAGGTTTGGTGCGGTGCAAACACTGTTGACCGATCGCGAGCTGCTGGAGTCACTCGCCGACGAGGTGGAACTGAATCTGCGTCGTCACGTCGAAATCGCCGACGGCTGGCAGCCCCACGAAATGGTGCCGTGGGACGACGGGCGGAATTTCGCCTTCCTCGGCGGCACCGACTGGGAACCGGGTCAGGCCCGGCTCGGTGAGGTCGCGGTGCTCGCGCTCACCGTCAGCGTCCTGATCGCCGACAACCTGCCGTCCTACCACCGTGAACTGGGCAAGTACCTGCGCACCGGCCCGTGGTGGCGGTGGGTCGGCCGCTGGACCGCCGAGGAGAACCGGCACGAGATCCTGATCCGCAACTACCTGATGGTGACCCGCGCGGTCGACCCGGTGGAGCTGGAGCGGGCCAGGATGCGGCACATGACCGACGGCTTCCGCCGCGAGCCGCTGCATCTGCTCGACGTGCTGGCCAACGCGGCCTTCGAGGAGACCGCCTCCGCCCTGCGGCACCGCAACACCGCCGCACTGAACGAGAACCCGCAGGTCACCGCGATCGCCGAGCGGATCGCCGCCGACGACGCGCTGCAGGCGGAATTCTTCGCCGCGGTGGTCTCGGCGGCCTTCGACCGGGTGCCGGACCAGACCATGCGGGCGATCGCCGATCGGGTCGCCGGATTCTCGGTGCCGACGGTGGAGCTGCCCGACGGCCGCTCCAGCGACACCGTGCTCGCCGAGGCGGGCATCTACGACCCGGCCGCCGAGGGTGAGAAGGTGTTCGGCCCGCTGCTGCGGCAGTGGAACGTCTTCGGCCGCTCCGATCTCGGACCGGAGGGCGAGGCGGCCCGCGCCGAACTCGAGTATCTGCGCGCGTTCGCTTCCTGATCTGCCCTGAGACGACGACAGAGGCGGGGGGCCCGGGGGGGCCCGGGCGGGGGGGGGGGGGGGGGGGGGGGGCGGGGGCCCCCCACCCCCCCCCCGCCCCCGCCGCCGCCCCCCC
>NZ_JARWRU010000434.1 GCF_029867845.1 Nocardia farcinica
GTCCACGGTAGCGCGGCTACCGTCTGTGACGTGCAACCCTCCCCCCCGAACCGCCCCCTGCCGCCCCGTGATAGCCTGGCCACCGCGCGGCTGTACCTGTGCACCGACGCGCGCCGGGAAAAGGGCGATCTGGCCAGGTTCGCCGACGCCGCCTTCGCGGGTGGGGTCGACATCATCCAGCTCAGGGACAAGGGCTCACCGGGCGAGGCGCAGTTCGGCCCGCTGGAGGCCAAGGCCGAACTCGGCGCGCTGGCCGAGCTGAAGGCGGTCGCGCGCCGCCACGGCGGACTGGTCGCGGTGAACGACCGCGCCGACATCGCCCTCGCCGCCGGAGCCGACGTCCTGCACCTGGGCCAGGGCGACCTGCCGCCCGCCTACGCCCGCCGCATCCTCGGCCCCGACGTGGTGATCGGCCGTTCCACCCACAACCGTGCCCAGGCGGGGCTGGCCGCCATCGACGAGCACATCGACTACTTCTGCACCGGCCCGGTGTGGTCCACCCCCACCAAGCCCGGACGTCAGGCCGCCGGTCTCGACCTGGTGCGCTCCACGGCGGAATCGCACCCCACCCAGCCCTGGTTCGCCATCGGCGGCATCGACGTCGAGCGCCTGCCCGAGGTGCTGGCCGCGGGGGCGACCCGCGTCGTGGTGGTGCGCGCCATCACCGCGGCCGCCGACCCCGAGGCTGCCGCCCGCGAACTCAAACAAGCTCTGCTGGCCAACGCGGCACGGTGACCCGCGCGGACGCCACCGAGCTCGTCGCGCCCACCATGCGCCTGCACGCGGCCTGGCCGGCCGCGCACCGGGAGTGGGGTCCGGGGCCGCACGAGGACGGCTTCGGCCTGCGCGCCGGCGACGAGGTTGCCACCCCCGCCGGGTTCGCGGCCTGGACCGCCCGGCTGGAGGCCGACGATCGGTGCACCTATCGCTGGATGGTCGAGGGCGGCCGCGTGCTCGGCGGGATCGCGCTGCGGCGCGGTCCCGGGGAGCTCGTCCGGCGCTTCGGGCACCTCGGCTACGGCGTCCGGCCATCGGCGCGCGGGCGCGGCCTGGCGACCTGGGCGCTGGCCCGCATGCTCGACCACGCCCGCCGGCTGGGCATGGACCACGTTCTGCTGGTCTGCGCGGCCGGCAATCTCGCCTCCGCCAGGACGATCGAACGCGCCGGGGGCCGTCTGGAAAGGATCGAGGACACCGATCTCGGCCCGGCGCGGCGCTATCGCATCACTCTCACCGCCCCCTGAGCCCGCACCGCGGGCCCGCGGTCGCCCGCCATTCGCCGATACGCGGGTCAGCCGAGGATCTGGCGGGTCGTCATCAGCAGCGTGGACACCGACGACGTGGATTCGCCGTCCGCGGCGGACACGATGCGGGCCTGTCCGCCCGGACCGCCGGGATCGGCGTGCAGCCAGACGAACCCCTGGTCGGCCAGGTCGACCGTGCGGGGCAGGGCGGCCGCGACGGCCGCGGCGTCCTCGTCCGCGCCGAGGTCGTCGAGCAGGGCGCGGGCCGGGGTGGCGCGCAGGGCAGGCCAGGCGGCGGCGAAGCCGGGGTGCAGAGGGCGGTCGGTCACCTCGTCCTCGGGCACCCAGGCCAGCTCCAGGCTCTCCCGGTTGGCGCTGGTGGCCAGGGTGGCGGGGGCGTCGGCGACGACGGTGGTGTAGGTCCAGCCGCTGGGGACAGCGGCGGTCACCCGCTCGGCGCGCACCGTGATCTCGGTGTGCGCGATACCGGCCTCCTCCTCGGCCTCGCGGACCGCGGCGCGCACCGAGGATTCGTGACTGTCCTTGGCCCCGCCCGGCAGCGCCCAGGTTCCGCCCTGATGGCTCCACGGGGCGCGGTGTTGCAACAGCACGGCCGAGCCGCCGCCCGCGAGCGGGGCCCGCAGCAACAATCCGGCAGCTCCGTACTTACCCCAGTGCCGTAAGCCGTCCGGGCCGATCGCCCACCCGTCGCCGTCACCACGCATCGCAACCATCCTCGTTCCGCCCACAGCACACCACCCCCGTCGCACCCGGTCGGGGGTCTTCGACGCGCCGCGGCATCGATAGGACCACAATAAACTCCGATGCAGGCGTACGGCCGGGACGCGGACCGCGGAGGTGGACGAATGACACGGGCGGGAGGCGGCGCGGGCGCATGGGCGGGGGCGGAGGCCGGATCCGACGAGGAAAACCGGGTCGCGACGCCGGGCG
>NZ_JARWRU010000435.1 GCF_029867845.1 Nocardia farcinica
CTCGAACAGCACGTCGAGCAGCAGATCGTCGACGGGCGCGTCGGTGTGCACGCGCACCGGCCGCAGGTCGCGGTAGCGCATCCGCAGCAGGCCGGGGCCGGGCAGGTCGATGCCGGGGTTGAGGTAGCGCAGCAGGCCGTAGCCGATACCGCCTGCGGGCACCGTGCGCCGGGACTCCTTGACCTGTGCCAGGGCGCGACCGGCGGCGGGGCCACCGACCAGGGCGTCGGCGACGTCGATCCCGGTCAGGTCGAGCACCAGCGGGTAGCCGGTGGTGAAGGCGCCGACCATGGCGGCGTGGGCGTCGGTGCCGGTCTCGGCGTCGAAGGTCTCGCGGGCGTCGGCCTGCAGGCGCACCACCGGGCCGGTGGCCCGCACGACCGGGTTGTCGGCGGCGGTGCGCAGGGCCAGCCCGAGCGCGGTGAGCAGCACGTCGCCCACCTCGGTGTGGTAGGCGGCGGCCGTGGCGGCGACCGCGGCCACCCCCTCGGCGGTGATGGTCAGCGAGACCCGGGAGCGGGCCGAGAGATCGAGTCCGGGTGGGATCTGCCTGCTCGCCGGGGCGACCGCGCGCCACCGGTCGAGTTCGGCGTGCACGGCCGGGTCGGCGGCGCGGGCGGACAGATCGCGCAGCAGCACGGCGAGGCCGTGACCGGTGGCGGGCACCGGACGCGAGGTGTCGGCCGAGTGCGGGCGCGACCAGGCCACGGCCAGCTGGTCGGTGAGCACCCGCCAGGCGCGGTCGTCGACGACGAGTCCGTTGGCGACCACCACCAGCTGGGCCCGGCCGTCCGGGCCGACGTGCACGAAGCGGATGTTGCGGCCCTCGACCGGGTCGAGCGCGGCCGCGGCGCCCGCGACCACGTCGTCGAGCGGGACGCTGTCGGTGAGGCGGAAGTAGGGCCGGTCCTCCGGCGCCGGGGTCGGCGGCAGCACGAACCCGGCGGGCCGTCCGTCGGCGGCCGGACGCAGCCGTGCCCACAGCATCGGGTTGCGGGCCAGCACCAGTTCCACAGCCCGGCGCACCGACACGGGGGTGGCGTCGACCGGCAGGTCGACGACCACCGCGCGGGTCTCGAT
>NZ_JARWRU010000436.1 GCF_029867845.1 Nocardia farcinica
CCCCCCCCCCCCCCCAAACGGGGACGGCGGTTTCCGGTCGGCGTTCAGGTGGTGACCGGGGCGCGTCCGGCCAGCTCGATCAGGTGCTGCACCAGCGTGAGCAGCACCGTTTTGGCCGACTCCCGGCTGCGCGCGTCGCACAGCAGCACCGGGGTCTGCGGGTCGAGATCGAGCGCGTCACGCACCTCGTCGACGGTGTAGCGCGGCGCACCGTCGAAGCAGTTCACGCCGATGATGAACGGCAGTCCGCGGCGCTCGAAGAAGTCGACCGCGGCGAAGGAATTGCTGAGCCGCCGGGTGTCGGCGAGAACCACCGCACCGAGCGCACCGCGGGACAATTCGTCCCACAGGAACCAGAAACGGTCCTGGCCGGGGGTGCCGAAGAGGTAGAGCACCAGATCCCGGTCGATGGTGATACGACCGAAATCCAGCGCCACCGTGGTGGTCTCCTTGGATTCGACGCCGGACAGGTCGTCGACGCCGGTGCTGACCTCGGTGATGAGTTCCTCGGTACGCAGCGGCGTGATCTCGCTGATCGCCGAAACCATTGTGGTCTTGCCGACGCCGAATCCGCCCGCGATGAGAATCTTGACCGACGCGGCCAAGCGTTGCGAATTCGAGTCGACCCGTGGGTCAAAGTTTTCTGATGCCATCCAAAACCGCTCGCAATACGTTGAGATCGCCGGGGCCGGTTTCCGATTGCATCGGGGCCCGGAAGATCAGTTGTCCCTCGCCGATCAGGTCGCCGACGAGAATCTTCGTCACCGCGAGAGGAAGTTGCAAGTGTGCAGCTACCTCCGCGACAGATTGGGGCTGTGCGCAGAGCCGGACGATTATGCCGTATTCCGGCTCCGGCCTGCGCAGGGTCGGCGCCTTGTCGGTGGTGACGACCACCGTCAGCATGTCCAGATCATGGGCCGCGCCCATGGTGCGGCCGCGGATCAACGCGTAGGGACGGACCACCGGTCCGGCCGCGTCGTCGAAGAACGCCCCGCTTTCGCGCGTCATGACAATCTTGCGGGGGTGGACAAGAAATTGCCCACACGCTGAACGGTCACATTCATCTCGTACGCCACCATGCCGAGATTGGCGTTCTCGGCGGCCTGCAGCGCCAGACAGGCGTTATCGCCCGCCGCGGTCACGAACAACACGGCGCTTTCGAGCTCGATGACCGCCTGACGGACACCGCCGCCACCGAAGCGGCTACCCGCACTGCGGGAGAGTCCGTACAGCGTCGAGGACATCGCAGCGAAATGTTCGGCATCCTCGCGACTCATCTTGGTCGACCGGCCGAGCAGCAGTCCGTCGGTGGACAACACCACCGCGTAACTCACGCCGGCCAGTCGGTCCACCAAGTCGTCGAGCAGCCAGTCGAGGTCGCCGGATTTGGCAGTGCTCACTGTTGGCCTTCCTGTCCATCGATGGGCCGCTCACGGCGGCCCTGCCGGGTTCCATTTTCTATGGCCGACATCAGATCGCGGGCTTGTTCGGGAGATCGTTCGCGCTTGGCGATCGGCTCCGGGGTGGGTGTGTTGGTCAATTCCGGCGCCAGGTTCTCCTGTCGCCGCCGTTTGGGCAGCGGCGGCCTGCCGTCCGGGGAATAACCGGACGGTACCTGCCGCTCGGGGGCTGCCCTCGGAGGGATCGGCTCCGGCGGGGCGAGAGTGGCCACCGAGGTCTCCGCGTGCGCGGGTGCGCTCTGGGTGGGCCCAGGCACATACCGTGGCTGCGACACCGGCGGCAGCGCCCGCTCGTCGATGACCTCGGCCGTCGTCTCGGGCGCGAGCAGCGCGGACGGGATGAGCACCACCGCGCGCACGCCGCCGTAGTTGGATTCCGACAGCCGCACCGACACCCCGTGCCGGACCGCGAGCCGCGCGACCACGAACAGGCCGAGGCGCGAGTCGGCCGACAGCCGCGCGACGCCGAAGTCCGGTGGGTTGCGCAGCATCTCGTTGACCCTGGCCAGCTCCTCGGCCGGCATGCCCATGCCCTGGTCGGCGATCTCCACCGCGACGCCGCGGCCGACCACGCTGCCGGACAGCTCGACCTTGGACTGCGGCGGGGAGAAGGAGATGGCGTTGTCGACCAGCTCGGCGATGAGGTGACCGAGGTCGGCCACCGCGGAGCCGAGCACCCTGACGTCGGGGATGCGCAGCACCTGCACCCTGGCGTAGTCGAGGGTCTCGCCGACCGCGGCGCGCACCAGGTCGACCAGCGGAATCGGGTTGCGCCACTGCCTGCCCGGCAGTCCGCCGCCGAGGACGATGAGGTTCTCGGCGTTGCGCCGTTCGCGGGTGGCAAGGTGGTCGAGCCGGAACAGCGTCTCCAGCAGCGCCGGATCCTCCTGCTTGGCCTCGGCCTGGTCCAGGATCTCCAGCTGGCGGTGCACGACGATCTGGCTGCGGTGGGCGATGTTGAGGAAGACCGCCTTCACGCCCTCACGGGTGCGGGCCTCCTCCACGGCGGCGTTGACGGCCGCGGAGTGCGCGTGCTCGAACGCCTGCGCCACCTCGCCGATCTCGTCGTCGCCGTAGTCCAGCTGCGGGGTCTCCGCTTCGACGTCGACGTTCTCGCCCTCGCGCAGCTTGCGCATGGTCTCGGGCAGGCTGACATCGGCGAGCGCGAGGGTTTCGCCGCGCAGCTTCTTGAGCCTGCGGATGATGCGGTTGGCCAGCGCGAGGGCGATGAGGAACGCCGAGATGCTGACCGCGAGAACGCCGCCGCCCGCGAGCAGCGAATTGCGGGCGGCCGAACCGTAGGTCTCCTCGGCCAGGTCGTCGGTGCGTTCACTGTGGCTGATCCACAGGTCGAGCAGGCTGCGGTTGATCTGGTTGGCGGCCTCCTGCCACTCGACCAGGTTCCCGGGCAGCTCCTCGCCGCGCAGCAGGGCGTTCTCCACCGCGGTGACCTGCTGCCAGGCGGGGGAGGCGAGCAGTTCGGACGCGAGTTGCTGCTGGTCGCTGGTGGCGTCGGCGGCCAGCAGGTTGATCTCGGTGTGGTAGTAGCCGATCTGGTAGACCAGCTCCTCCATCGGGATCTGGTCGAGTTCGGTCTGCGTGGCCGCCAGGGCCAGCGCCAGCGCGTTCGAGCGCGACATGCCCTCGGCCGCGTAGAGCAGGCGGACGCCCTGGGACAGTTCGACACCGATCTCGGCGTCGGGAGCTTGTTCCTGCGCGGTGCGGGTGCCCGCGGACACCCGGTCGAGGATCTCACTGAAGAAGCCGTACGCGTCGAGGACCGGAACCTGCCGAACGTCGATGCCCTGACGCAGTTGGGTGAGGTAGTCGACGATGGCGAGGAAGCCCGCGATCTCCTCCTCGTCGCTGTGTCCGACCTGTAGCCCCTCGGCGGCGTCGATGATGCCGCGGACCGCGCCGTCGAGCCGCACTCTGGCCGCCGTGAGCGCGGGCCCCACCGTGGCGTCGCCGGTCAGGGCCGCGATCGTGTAGTGCCGCTCCTGCTGCAACGCCTCGACCAACTCGCGGGTGGCCGGAGTCGCCGTCTGGATCTGCTCGGCCCAGTTCCGGGCCTCGTTTCCCTGATCGACCAGGTAACCCGCGGTACCGACGCCGATCACCAACAGTGTCAGACTCGGAACCAACGCGATTGCAAGGATCCGGCCTCGCACACCGAGTCTCGCCTTGAACATCCGCACAACCTATTCGAGCGGACTACACGGCTGTCATTCCGGTCCCGGTGAGCGAGACTACTATTGACATGTCAATGTCGCTGTGCTGTGCGACACCGCTGTGATATCCGGTGCGACACCCGAGGAGGCGCCATGCCCGTCCCGACCGCCGCCGAGTTCGCCCGCCTGACCGCCCTGGCCGCCGTGCACCGCCCTGACCAGCGTGATCGCGTCACGATCGAGGAGACGTTCACCGGCGCACCGCTCGGCGAGATCCCGGTCGGCACCGTCGCCGATGTGGAAGCGGCCTTCGGACGAGCCCGCTCGGCCGCGTCGCGCTGGGCCGCCCGGCCCGCTCGCGCCCGCTCGGCGGTCATCGAACGCTTCCGGGCGCTGGTGGTCCGGCACCGCGCCGAACTCATGGACCTCGTGCAGGCCGAGACCGGCAAGGCTCGCTGGGCGGCCCAGGAAGAAATCATGGGCCTGATCTTCGCCGCGCGCTACTTTTCCCGCGTCGCGCCGAAGCTGCTGGCCCCGCAGCGGGTGCCGGGAGCCTTCCCGCTGGTGAACCGCGCGACCGTGCACCATCACCCGAAGGGCGTGGTCGGGGTGATCGCGCCGTGGAACTATCCGATGCTGCTGTCGATCGGCGACGCGCTGCCCGCCCTGCTGGCAGGCAACGCGGTGGTCGTCAAACCCGACAGCTCCACTCCGTACTCGGCGCTGGCCGCCGCCGACCTGCTCTACCGGGCGGGCCTGCCGCGCGACCTGCTCGCCGTGGTGCCCGGCCCCGGCGCCGTCGTCGGCACCGAGATCGTCGAGCGCTGCGACTACCTGATGTTCACCGGTTCCACCGCCACCGGCCGCGAACTCGCCGTGCGCTGTGGGCGCAGATTGATCGGCTTCTCCGCCGAACTGGGCGGCAAGAACGCGATGATCGTCGCCGCGGGCGCGGATCTCGACCGGGCCGCCCGGGCCGCGGTGCGCGCCTGCTTCTCCAACGCCGGGCAGCTGTGCATCTCCATCGAGCGCATCTACGTCGAGGCCGCGGTGGCCGAGGAGTTCACCGCGAAGTTCGTCGCCGCCACCGAGGCCGCGCGCCTCGGCCCGGCCTACGACTTCTCCACCGATATCGGCAGCCTGATCTCCGCGCGCCAGCTCGAGGTCGTCTCCGCGCACCTGGCCGACGCCACCGCCAAGGGCGCGCGCGTGCTCACCGGCGGGCGGGCCAGGCCGGACCTGGGCCCGTTGTTCTTCGAGCCGACCGTGCTCGACGGGGTGAACGACGACATGACGTGCGCGCGGGTGGAGACCTTCGGCCCGCTGGTCGCGGTCTACCCGGTCGCCGACGTGGACGAGGCGGTCCGGCGGGCCGGCGACACCGAGTTCGGGTTGAACGCGAGTGTGTGGGCGGCGAGCCCGGCCGAGGGCGAGACCATCGCGCGGCGGCTGCGCACCGGCACCGTGTGCGTGGACGAGGGTTACGCGCCCGCCTGGGGCACCACCGCCGCGCCGATGGGCGGCATGGGGCAGTCCGGTGTCGGCCGCAGGCACGGACCGGACGGACTGCTGAAATACACCGAGCCACAGAGCGTGGTAATCACCCGATGGATGAATCTCGACGCCCCGCCCGGTGTGCCGCCCGAGCTGTGGCAGCGCGCGCTCATGACGCTCACCCGCGCGCTGCGCGTCCTGCCCGGCCGCTGAGCGCCGCTACTTGTTGACGACCATGCCCGCCAGATCGGCTTGCTTGATCGGGGTCTCGACGTTGCGCTGACCCGTGCACAGCACGTCAACGGCCATCATGGTCAGATCGACCGCGGTGCCGGACGGCTCGTTCTGCAGATTGTCGCGTTCCTTGACGAACTTGGTGATGGTGACGCGCTTGGTGTCGGCGTCCTGCTTCACGTACTCGCCGCACGGGGTGTCGCCGCCGCGATTGAGCGCGCGCTCCACGTCCGAGCAGCCGCTCACCGAGAGCGCCACGGTCAGCGCCGCGATCGCGACGGCCACGGGACCGGTCCTGCCGACGGTGCCGATCATCCGGCTCCTCCTGTTCTCCGGTCGCGCGGGTACGCCGCGCGACCACTTGGCCCCCGTCCGGGTGAGCCTAGAGCCCGGCGCGCCGGGAATCATCTCGTGCCCCGGTGAACCCGGCCGCGGCCGCGCCGCGTTCGTGCGCGCGGTCGCCGGGAACTCAGCCGGTGACCAGCCGCAGCGGGATGTCGAGTTCGGCGGAGGTGAGCGAGCCGTGCTGGCCGATCATCGCCGCCTCGAGCGGTTCGGCGGCGCGGCGGACGATGCCGCGCTCGCCGCGCGCGGCCACCACCAGATCGCCGATGCGCGCCGCCGCCTCCGGGGTGACCACCGGCCCGAACCAGCCCCGGCCGATCGCCGCCGCGCGGTCAAGCACCTCGAAGTCCGCGCCGAGCGTCTCCCGCCAGGCGGCGGCCACCTCTGCCGCGGCGCCTGCCTCGGTGTAGACGTGCCGGGCCCTGGCCTCGCCGCCGAGGGTGCGCACGCCTGCCCGCAGCGCGGGAGCGGCGTCGAAGTCGACGGGATCGGCCATGTCGACCATGCCGTGATCGGCGGTGACCAGCAGCGCCGCGTCCGGGGGCAGTCGCTCGGCGATCGCCGCCGCCAGCCGGTCCACGTGGGCGAGTTCGAGCAGCCAGGCGTCCGAGGCGGTGCCGCGCACATGCCCGGTGGTGTCGAGTTCGCCGTGATAGGCGTAGACGAGACTGCGATCACCTGCCCGCAACGCGGTGATCGCGCCGTCGACCAGATCGCCGGAGGAGAAGCTCGGGCGGAACTCGTTGCCGCGCAGCGCGGCCCGGGTGAGTCCCGACCCCGCCTGGTACATCGGCGCGACCTGGCCGACGCTCACCCCGGCCGCGGCCGCGCGCTCGAAGGCGGTCGGGCGCGGCTGGAACCGCTCGGGCACCAGCTCGGTGCGCAGATCGCGGGTGGGGGCGGGCTCGGCGCCGCGCAGCTGCCAGCGCAGCGGGTTCACCAGGCCCTCGTGGCCGGGCACGTGCATCAGGTAGCCGACGATGCCGTGTTCACCGGGCGGGGCGCCGATGCCGAGCGAACTCAGCGAGGTCGCGGTGGTGCTCGGGAAGCCGGCGGTGAGCGGTCGGTCGGCCAGGCCGGACAGGAAGGGCGCCACCTCGGCGTGGCGGGCCAGCAGTTCGGCGCCGAGGCCGTCGACGAGCAGGACGCACACCCGGTCGGCGCGCAGATCCAGGCCGAGCCGGTCGTCCTCGCCCGGCACGCCGAGGCAGGCCAGCACCGAGGGCAGCACGTCGGACAGCGAACCGGTTCCGTAGCGGGGCGCGGCGAACATGCGGTCAGCATGCCCCCGCCCGCCCACAGCAGCAAGGGGTGGCGGCCGTACCGGCGCGCCGGTAGACAGGACCGGTGAGCTCACCGCGACCGTTCCGTTTCGGAGTCAACCTGTTCCTCGCGCCCTCGCGCGCGGAGTGGATGGACAAGTGCCGCAGGGCCGAGGAACTCGGCTACGACGTGCTCGGCGTCGCCGACCATCTCGGACTGCCCGCGCCGTTCCCGGCCATGACGCTGGCCGCCGAGGCCACCGAGCGTGCCCGGCTGACCACCTTCGTCCTCGACGTCCCCTTCTACAACCCGGTGCTGCTCGCGCGTGAGGTCGCCACCGTCGACCGGTTCACCGGGGGCAGGGTGGAACTCGGCCTCGGCGCGGGGTACGTGAAGGACGAGTTCGACGCCGCGGGCATCGCGTTCGAGTCCGGCGGCAAGCGGGTCGAGTACGTCGAGCACACCGCCGTCACGTTGCGGAAGCTGTTCGGCGACCCGGAGTACGAGCCGCGTCCGCACCGGCTCGGCGGGCCGCCGCTGCTCATCGCGGGCTGGGGTGACCGCCTGCTGTCGGTGGCGGCCCGGCACGCCGAGATCGTCGCCTTCACCGGCGGAGGGCCGGCGACCCCGGGCGGCCCGTTGCTGCTCGCGGGCGCCGAGGGGCTGGCCGACCGGGTGGCGTATGTGCGTGCCGCGCTCGGGGATCGGGCCGGGGAGGTCGAGTACAACCTCATGCTGCAGAAGGTGGCCGGACCACAGGAGGCCGACGCCCTGTTCGAGCACTACCGCCCCGCCTACGGCCCGGACGCGGCGGCGAACCCGCGCGATGTCCCCACCCTGCTGGCGGGCTCCCCGGAGGCCGCCGCCGATCGGCTGCGCGAACTGCGGGAGCGCTTCGGCATCAGCTACATCACCGTCCTCGAGGACAGCATGGAGATCTTCGCTCCGGTGCTCGCGCGCCTGCGCTGAAACCGGTACGGCGAGTTACAGTTTCCGGCGCTCCGATCCCGGCTTGCGTGGGACGGAAAACCGTTGCGGGGCAAGCGAAGCGGATGATCGTCGATTGCCGGGACGGAAAGCCTTGCCTCGGCGGTCGGCAAGGCTAGGATCGCTCGAATGGATTCGGAGAAGGGGAGTTCACGGCGACCGGACACGGTGTACCGGTCGACCGGTGCGACCCCAGGGGCATTGGTGTGTTGTGGTGTCGTCGCGGTCGTGAGCCTGATCGCGGCGGTCAGTGGTTTCGCGGTGCTCGCGGGGACGGTGGGGGCGTTGCTGTTCGGCCCGATCGCCTGCGAGATGGCATGGTCGGCCTGGCGGAGCAGGCCGGAACTGGTGATCGGCGACGAGGCGATCGAGCATCTGGCGTTCGGCCGGATCGCCTGGAGCAACGTCGATCACGTGCGGGTGAGCAGAGAAGGCCGCGAGCAGGTGCTCGAGATCGTGCTGCGCGGCGGGTCGGTGCGCGCCTGCCCCCGGGTGCCCGTGCGGGCGCTGCCGGTGCGGGTGCAGGCGGTCTTCGGCGCCATCGGCCGGCACCGGCCGGAGGTGCTGATCGGCGCCGAACGCGCCGAGCGGCAGCCGAACGCGGTGGGACGCACCCTGGCCCGCGGCGGCGCCGCACCGGCCGAGCCGGCTGCCGCGCTCGCGGCGGCGCCGGGGCAGGCGCGGGCGCTCACCGCGACCGTGCGCGAGGGACACCGCCGCCGCACCGGCCTGCGGCCGGCGGTCAGGGGCCGGCCCGCGCG
>NZ_JARWRU010000437.1 GCF_029867845.1 Nocardia farcinica
CCCGCGGGGCGCCCCCCCCCCGGGCCCCACCCGAGGGACCGCCGACGCGCAGCGTGGTCAGCTCCGCCAGCCGGACGTCCTCGCGCACCACCGCGCCCGTTCCGGCCAGCAGATCGCGGACCGCGTCGCCCGACACCACAGGTGAGATTCGCACGCCCCAGACGGTAGCGTGTCCTGTCATGGCAACACCCCTGGCGTACACGGCCGCATACACCCATCCCGTTGCGGCCGTCCGCGCGGCATTCTCCGACGAGCAGTACTGGAAGGACCGCATCGCCGAGGTCGGCGGCCCGAACGCCCGTCTGGAGAGCGTGACCGTCGAGGGCGACAGCGTGCGCGTGCACATGGTGCAGGCGATCGCCGCCGAGTTGCTGCCGCCCGCCGTCACCGCCGTCCGTCCGGGCGACCTGGTGATCCCGCGCACCGAGACCTGGACCGGGAATGTCGCCCGCTACGAGGCGAGCGTGGAGGGCGCGCCCGCGAAGATGTCGGGCACCATCACCCTCAGCGGTGACGACGCCTCGGCCACCGCCGTCGTCGACGGCACCATCGAGGTCAAGGTCCCGCTCTTCGGCGGCAAGATCGAGGCCGCGATCAAGGAGCACCTGACCGAGTTGCTGCGCTCCGAGGCCGAATTCACCAACACCTGGCTCGCACGGCGCTGAACGTTCACCGACACCCCGGCTCGCACCGCGCCGAGCCTTCCGTGATGCGGGTCGCGCGCCTTCCCCGTTGTGGGGCGCGCGCCGCTGAGCGCCCCCGCGAGGCCGGATCGGGTCGCCGCCTTCTAACGTAGGCGGCATGGCACGTCGTCTGGACTACTCGGCTCGCTACCCCTTGCACACCACCGCGGAGCTGTACGAAGCACTGTCGTCCCGGGACTACTGGGAGGCGCGGATGGAACGGCTGCGCGAGCTGACACCCGACAACGAGGTGCACAGCCACGAGGTCACCGACGACGGCATCGAGATCGTCATGCACCACGTGCTGCCGCGCACCCTGCTGCCGGAGATCGCGCAGACGGTGATCCGCAAGGACATGGTGATCACCCGCAAGGAGAGCTGGGGCCCGTTCGACGGCGAGGAGACCGAGGGCCGGTTCTCCGCCTCCATCCCCGGCGGCCCGGGCAGCCTGCGCGGCGACATCACGCTGTTTCCCACCGAGACCGGCTGCACCATGCGCTTCTCCCCCGAGGCCAAGGTGTTCATCCCGATGGTCGGCCCGCGCCTCGAGCAGCTGATGCTGGTCAATCTCGTCGACCTGTTCCGCGGCGAGGCCGAGGAAACCGTGAAGTGGCTGGAAAAGCGCACGCAGACCAGCAGCTGACCACCCGGCCCATCGGCACCGTCACCCGCGGCACCACCGGGGTGAACCGGCTGCGCCGCAGCGACCGCTGGCTGGTGCACGACGAGCTGGTGCGCACCAGGCTGTGCGAGGCGGAGGACCCGCTCGTGGTCGATCTCGGCTACGGCGCGAGCCCGTGGACCACCCTGGAGCTGGCGACCCGGCTGCGCGCGGCCAGGCCCGACGTGCGGGTGGTCGGTCTGGAGATCGACCCGGCCCGCGTCGTCCCCGACCAGGACGGCGTGCGTTTCGCCCGCGGCGGTTTCGAGCTGGCGGGCCTGCGCCCGGTGCTGGTGCGGGCGTTCAACGTGCTGCGGCAGTACCAGGAGTCCGAGGTGGCGGGCGCATGGGCGCACATCATCGCCGGCCTCGCCCCCGGTGGGTTGCTGGTGGACGGCACCTGCGACGAGCTCGGCCGCCGCTGCGCCTGGGTGCTGCTGGACCGGCACGGCCCGCTCTCGCTCACCCTGGCCTGGGACCCCTTCACCGTCGACACCCCCTCCGACCTGGCCGAACGTCTGCCCAAGGCGCTCATCCACCGCAATGTGCCCGGCGAGCCGGTGCACGCCCTGCTGGCCGCCGCCGACCGGGCGTGGGCGCATTCGGCGGCGATGGCGCCGTTCGGGCCGAGGGTGCGCTGGCGGGCGGCCGCCGAGCTGATGCGACAGCAGGGAGTGCCGGTGCGCGAATACCGCAGGCGGATGCGCGACAACGTGCTGTCGGTCCCCTGGGCGACCGTCGCGCCCGATCCCCGCTGAGCGCCGGCGTCGGGGGGGGTGGATCTCACACGACGTCGAGCGCCCGGTGCACCCGCAGCGCGCTGCGGCGGGGCAGTTCGGCCACCGCCGTGGCGATCTCCGCGGGCCTGCACCGCCCGATGGTGACCGCGTCGCGCACCACCTCGTCCAGGGCGGCTTGCGCGATGTCGGTCTCGGCCAGATCGGTGATGGTCCGCACCGGCGTGGTGACCAGGAACGATCCGGCCGATTCCACGTCGGCGGCCGACAGCGAGCGCCGCAGCACCACCAGGTGCGAGCTGACCGGCGGACGCCCGGCGCCGACCGACAGGTGCAGGAAACGCGGCCGCAGCCGTCCGATGCCGTGCAGGTCGGCCGCGCTGTGATGGGAGACGGCGACCGCGCCGTCGAACCAGGCCGACCACATGGCGTATTCGTCGAGCGGGCCGTCGGGATATTCGCTGAGCCGCAGGATGCCGATGCCCGCCCGGCGCACCGCGCCCTCGGCCAGCGCCTGGCGCACCCTGGCCTCGCAGCCGGTGCGCAACACCTGCCTGGTGGTGAAGTACCCGGCATGCCTGCCCGCGAGTCGCCGCAGGACACGCCACGGTCGGTCGACGGAATCGGGTACGCGGCCCGCCGCTTCGCCAGCCATGATCACAGGCTACGCCGAGATCCTGTGTCGGATGTCACATTCGTGTCCCTCATCGCGGCCACAGAGCAGGCACAGAAAGGTAGGACAGAATCGTCGGCATGACTACCAAGCCCCCCGTCACCGCGCGGGTCAGCAGGCGGACACTGTGGATCGCCCTGGCCCTGGTGGCCACGCTGCTGGTCACGGTCCTGGTCGCCGCCGAGGTCTACGCGCGCAACCGCATCGCCAACTGCATCAGCGACCAGTTCGAGCAGGAGATGGGCTCGACCATCGACGTCGGCTTCGGCGCCAAGCCGCTCCTGCTGAGCTGGGTCGACGGCAAGGTCTCGGCGGTGACCGTCGACAGCGAGGGCGACAAGTTCGGCCCAGCGGTCGGCATGGACGTGCACGCGAAGTTCCGTGACCTGGAGATGGAGGACGACGGCAGCGGTGTCGTCGGCAGCTCCTCGGCGGAGGTCACCTGGAGCAACGAGGGCATCGCGCAGACCCTCGGCGGGCTGGTCAGCGGGGTCGAATCGTCCGCCTCGAAGGACACTCTCACCCTGGCCGTGCTCGGCGGCCTGGCCGAACTCGAGGTGCGCCCGACGGCGAAGGACGGCGTGGTCGACGTGCAGACCATGTCGGCGAACCTGCTCGGCTACGGCCTGCCCACCGACCTGGTGTCGGGCATCGTCGACCTGTTCACCCAGAGCCTGCAGAGCTACCCGATGGGGTTGCAGGCCACCGGCATCGACGTCACCGACGACGGCATCGACGTCACCCTGGCGGGCGGGCGCACCGAGCTGGAGCCCGTCGGCGACACCGACGTGCGCTGCTGAGGCCCCCGGCGACACACGAACCGGCGACACACGAACCGGCGGCGCTCGCGTCGACGGCGCACACGTCGACGGCACTCGACCCGGGTCCGCCCGCGCTCAGTCGGCGAAACCCTCGAGCACGGCGCGCGATTTCGACAGCCCGAGGCGGGTCGCCCCGGCCGCGAGCAGTTCGGCGGCCGCCTCGGCGGTGCGGATGCCGCCGCTGGCCTTGATCCCCAGCCGTCCACCGACGGTCTCGGCCATCAGCCGCACCGCGTGCGCGCTGGCCCCGCCCGCCGGGTGGAAACCGGTGGAGGTCTTGACGAAATCCGCGCCCGCGCGCTCGGCGACCCGGCACACCTCCACGATCGCCTCGTCGCTCAGCGCCGCCGACTCGATGATGACCTTCAACACGGCCCGGTCGGCGACCGCCTCGCGCACGGTGAGGATGTCGGCGAGCACCGCGTCGTACTCGCCCGCCACCGCCGCGCCCACATCGATGACCATGTCCACCTCGGCCGCGCCCTGGTCCACCGCGAGCCTGGCCTCCGCGCCCTTGACCAGCGAGTGGTGCTTGCCGGAAGGGAAACCGGCCACGGTGGCCACCACCAGGCCCGGCGCGCGCACCGGCAGCATCGAGGGGGACACACAGATCGCGTACACCCCCAGCGCCCTGGCCTCGGCGACCAGAGCCGCCACGTCGGCGTCGGTGGCCTCCGGCGCGAGCAGCGTGTGATCGATGCGGTCGGCCACCTCGGCCCTGGTGAACGTCGCGGTTTCAGCCATGCGGCGCAGTCTGGCACACCACGGTCCGGCACCTGCCCCGGGTGGCGGGCAAATGGCGTTGCGAGGCCGGTGCGGCTGGCTCAGACTGGAAAACAGCGAGGTCGGCGGATCGGATGCACGGCCGTTGGGCTCCGGGAGGAGACGTGATGCTGATCCGACGTGAACAATCCGGCGACGCCGCGGCCGTGGCGGCGGTCCACCGCAGCGCGTTCGCCGCCGTGCGCGACGCGGTGGCGGCGGGGGTGCACGCCGAGGCGACGGGTTCCGCCCGCACGGACCCCGCGCATCCGGCCACGGGGCAGGCGGATGCCGAGCCGGTCGAGGTGGGGTTGGTGGAGCGGCTGCGCGGCGATCCCGCCTGGATCGCCACCCTCTCGCTGGTCGCGGTGGAATTCGAGGAGGTCGTCGGGCACGTGTGCCTGACCAGGGCCTCGG
>NZ_JARWRU010000438.1 GCF_029867845.1 Nocardia farcinica
GCCGAGCGCACCAGGGAGGCGACCGCGCGACGCCGCGCCGACGAGGAGCGGCTCCACATCGCGCGGGAACTGCACGACTCGCTCACCCATCAGATCTCGGTCATCAAGGTGCAATCCGAGGCCGCCGTGCACGTGGCCCGCAAGCGCGGCGAAGAGGTCCCGGAAGCACTGCTGGTGATCCGGCAGGCCGGTCGGGAGGCGGCGCGGGAGCTGCGAGCGACCCTCGAGGCGCTACGCGACGACGGCCCGAGCCCGCGGCAAGGGCTCGGCCAGGTTCCGCAACTGGTGGAATGGGCGCGTACGACCGGGCTGGACGCGACGCTCACGATCGGCGGCGAACGCCGGGACGTGCCGAGCGCGGTGGACCGGGCCGGCTTCCGCATCGTTCAGGAGTCGCTGACCAATATCACCCGGCACGCCGCCGCCGCTACGGCGTCGGTCCATATCGACTACCGGCCCGATGCCCTGGTCGTCCTGGTCGAAGACGACGGCACGGCCACCCCGGATGCCCCGCCGCTGCCCGGGGTCGGGTTGCTCGGGATGCGCGAACGAGTCACCGCCCTCGGCGGTCGTCTGCGGGCGCGACCACGCGACGAGGGCGGATTCTCCGTACGCGCCGAACTACCCCTGGACCGGTCGTCGTGATCCGGGTCCTGCTGGTCGACGACCAGCCGCTCATCCGCAGCGGATTCCGCGCGCTGCTCGACCTCGAGGACGACATCGAGGTGGTGGCCGAGGCCGCCGACGGCGCCGAGTGCCTGGCGCTGGCCAGGCAGCACCTGCCCGACATCGCGCTGATCGACATTCAGATGCCGTTCGTCGACGGCATCGAGGCGACCCGCCGCATCGCCGCGGACCCGGCCCTGGCCGGAGTGCACGTCGTCATCCTGACCAATTACGGTCTGGACGAATATGTCTTCGACGCGCTGCGCGCCGGGGCGGCCGGCTTCCTCGTCAAGGACATCGAGCCGGAGGATTTCCTGTATGCGGTGCGCGTCGCCGCCCGCGGGGACGCGCTGCTCGCACCGTCGATCACCCGCAGGCTGATCGACCGGTACGTCACCCGGCCGCCCGAGTCCGGCATCGGCTCGGGGCTGGACGAGTTGACCAACCGCGAACGCGAGGCCGTGGCCCTGGCCGCGCGGGGGCTGTCCAACGACGAGATCGCCGCGCGCATGGTGATCAGTCCGCTGACCGCGAAGACCCACATCAACCGGGCCATGACCAAGCTGCGCGCCCGCGACCGAGCCCAGCTCGTCGTCTTCGCCTACGAATCCGGCCTGGTGACCCCGCGCGACCACTGAAAATCGCGGGAGGGTTTCTCGTGAAAAACCGCGGACTGGCTTTTTATTTTTTCTGACGTATGGTCGGAGGCGACCGGAGGAGAATCTGGGAAAAGGAGCAACGGTGGCCGACAAGTCGCGCGGAAAAACTCTGAAGAAGCCGTCGCTGACCCTCGCCGAACGCCGGGCGGCGAAGCGTGCGCGTCAGGAGGAGTCCAGGACGATCGTCCGAAAGAGGAAGCGGTGAGCTGGATCCGGCCTTCCCTCCGCCCTGGTGAGGCATGGGCGGGGTGGCCGATCGCCCCGCTGCCCGCCGGGCGGATGGCCCGTCGTTTCTCGTCGACGCAACCGCGCGTATTCGCGAGGAGGAAATTGTTGTGACTGCTTCGGAAGTATTGGACAGACGGAAAGGCGGCGCTCCCGCATTCAGTACCGCGGAAATCAAAGCCCGCATCGAGGCCATGTTCGACAGCCGAAAACCCTGGCCACCCACAGACAGGGACGACAGCAGTGGTCGCCACGAGAAGGAACGGTAGCGACGGCACACAGGCGCGGCAGGCCGGTCGCACATGCCTGCCGTCCGCGCCGAAGCAGCTGGTCGGTCCGCCCGCCGACTCGCTGCGGGCCGAACACCTGGTCGATTTGATCATCGAGGAACTCGAACGCCACGGCATCGCGGCCACACGTGTCGTCGCACCCCCCGGGCTCTGGTCCGGCCCTGGCGACCCGGCGGGGACGGATGGCCGGCCGAAGGCCGTGGGCATCCGCGTCGGCGACGACGCGATCGTCCTGGTCGTCGACCGTGCCACGGTGCGGTTCCTCTTCGGTGAACTCCGCGGCGGCCGCGTGGGCCTGCGGACGTTCCTTCGCGCGACCAGGGCCCGCTGCTGGGAGAACCGGCTGTGCGACAGCACGATCGAGACCGCGCTCGCCGACTCCACCCGTCGCCTGCTCATCGTGTGCGACACCGGACGGGCCGCGCCGGCCGAGCGTGACCACGCGATCCGATGGGTGCGTGAGGTGGCCCACCGGATCGGTTACGAGTGTTCGATGAACGGCCTGGACGACCTCGCCACGTCGTACCTCGTGCTGTTCGCCGACACCGATGCGGGAGAGGCGGCGCGCTCGGTGGTCGAATGGCGCCGGACCGGGGAGGTTCGACCGGTCAGGTCGTGAACCGACAACCCGCGCCCCGCCGCGGGCGCGGCCGGGCGCGGGGCCCCGCCTCCGGTGAGCGGCTTAGGCGGGCGGTTCCCGGATTCG
>NZ_JARWRU010000439.1 GCF_029867845.1 Nocardia farcinica
CTCCACGGGGGGGGGGTGCCTCCGCGCGCGGGGGCCGCGGGCGCCCGGGCCTACCCCCCCCCCCCCCCCCCCGGCGGCCCCGCCGCGGGTTGCCCCCCGCCGGCCCGGGGCCCCCCCGCCCGCCCCGGTCCGCGAGCGGGCGGCGGGCGGCCCGGACACGGGCTCCTCGCCGGGGGTCCCCGCGGCGGGCGGAGGGAGCAGCGCGGTCATGCGACGGCCTCCTCGACGGTCCTCGTGCCGGTCGCCGGCGCCCGTCGCGGGGCGGCGTCGGACACCTCGGCGGAGCGCCCCGGTTCGGCGCGCAGGCGCGGATCGAGCACCGGGTAGAGCAGGTCGACGACGAGATTGACCAGCACGACCAGGGTGGCGGCGAGCAGGATGATGCCGAGCAGCGTCGGCGAATCCTGGTTCGACACAGCGGCTTCGATGACCGATCCGATGCCGTGCCGGTTGAACACGGCCTCCACGATCACCGAGCCGGTGACCAGTTCGGCCACGGCGAGGCCGAGCATGGTCACCCCGGGCAGCGCCGACGGCCTGGCCACGTGGGACAGCAGCAGCCTGCCCTGCCCGAGCCCCTTGGAGCGCGCGAAGGTGACGTAGGGCTCGCCCTGGGTGCGGCGGGCGTGTTCGATCAGCACCCTGGTCAGCGGCGCGGCCACCGGCAGCGCGAGCACGGCGGCGGGCGGGACGGCTCCCGCCCAGCCGTCGGCCCGCAGGGTGCTGAACAGGCCGAGCTGGTAGGAGAAGATTTGGAGCACCAGCAGCCCGATGACGAACGTCGGCACCGAGAGCAGCGCGGCGGGCACCGCGGTGGCGAAGCGGCGCACCGGCTGCCACGGCGCCGTGGTCGCCAGCGCGGTCAGCGCGGCGGCCAGCAGCAGCGCGAACAGAGTGGTGACCGCGGCCAGTTCGAGGGTGGCGGGCAGCGCCTCGGCGATCCGGTCGGTCACCGGCTCCACGGTGGTCAGCGAATAGCCGAGGTCACCGTGGGCCAGCCGGGCGAGGGTGCGCCACAGCTGCTCCCACACCGGCTTGTCCATGCCGTAGTAGGTCAGCAGCTGGTCGACCTGCTCCTGGGTGAAGTTGGCCTCGGGATCGCTGAGCCTGGCCCGGATCGGATCACCCGGCAGCAGGAACAGCAGCAGGAAGACCACCAGGTACGACAGGCCGAGCACGACCAGTCCCTGGCCGACCCTGGCGAGCACGTAGCGCAGACGGGAGCGCGGGCCCGAGGACCACCGCGCGGTGGGCGCGCTCATCACCCGGCCAGCCAGGCGTCGTAGAGAGCCGAGCGCCCGAGCGTCTCGGCGCGGAAACCGTGCAGGTTCGGCGCGGTCACGAAGGACTGCTGGGTCTCCTGCAACGGCACCACCAGCGCGTTGTCCAGCAGCCAGCGCTGCACCTCGGCGACGGCCTCGGTGCGTCGCTCGCCGACCGGCAGGGTGTTGATCCGCGCGATCAGGGCGTCGATCGCCGGGTCGGTGTTGCCGCCGACCGCGCCCGAGCGGTAACGGGCCCACAGCTGGCTCACGTCGGCGGCGGTCTGGTGGCTCCAGACGAAGACGTTCTCCGGCTTGGTGGTGACGGCGGTGTAGGTGGCCCGGTCGAGCTTCACCAGTTCGATGCCGATCCCGATGCGCTGCAACTGGATGGCGATCAGCTCGGCGTCCTGCACCGCGGCCACCCAGTTCGGCTCCGGGTACAGGGTGAAGCTCAGACGACGGCCGTCCCTGGTGCGGACACCGTCGGCGTCCCTGCCGGTCCAGCCCGCCTCGTCCAGCAGCCGGTTCGCCAGTTCGGGGTCGAATCCGTACTCGTCGCCGAAGGGGATGTGGCCGGGGGTGGTGCGCTGGACCAGGCCCTCGGCCTTCGCCCAGTTGTCGTTGTAGATCGCGGAGATGATCTCGTCGATGTCGATGCCGTGCTGGATCGCCTTGCGCACCCGCACATCGGCGATCCTGTCGTCGGGGGGCGGGGTGATCGGCAGGTCCCGGGA
>NZ_JARWRU010000440.1 GCF_029867845.1 Nocardia farcinica
CCCCGGGCGGCCGGCTCGGTGGCCCCCCCCGCCCCCCCCCCCCCCCCCGGGGGGGGGGGCCCCCCCCGGCGGGGGCCCGGCCCCCCCCCACGACCGTCAGCACCGCCAGCGGCTGTGAGTTCCAGCGCAGCGCCAGTGCCACGCCGCCCGCCGCGATCCCCAGCGCCACGGCGAAGCCAGGCACCGGATGCAGCCAGTCGTAGACGCCGGTCACCGCCACCACGTCCAGGTAGGCCCCCGCGACACCGGTCGCGGCCAGCGCGATTCCGCCGACCCGCCCACCGGGCCGGTCGGCCACCCGGAGGCCGGCTCCGACCAGCGCGGCCGAGAACAGCGCGCCGGCGACGACCCGCGGCACCGGCCCGAACAGACCGGCCTGCGCGGCCAGCACCAGCAGCATGACGACGCCGATGAGCGTCACCGCGACGCCCGCCACCGCGAGCACACGGCTGATCATCCCGTCGCGCTGCCACCACGGCGTCGTGTTCACCCGGCCCGGGGCGGGCGGACGGGGGGCGGGCGGCGGACGCCGCCATGCCTGCGGAGGCGGGGCGCCGTAGGCGGGACGGCCGGGAAACGGCACACCGGGACGCCCCGGAGGCACGTAGCCGCCGGGCGCGGGGGGCACGTAGCCGCCGGGAGCGGAGGGCACGTAGCCGGACGCGGGGGGCACGTAGCCGCCGGGCGCGGGCGCGTATCCCGGGAATCGCCCGGCGGGGGGCACGCTGTGGGCACGGGTCCCCTCGTGCACCGCCTGCCCCGGGGCCGCCGTCTCCTGACTCACCCGCCCCGGAACCGTCTGCCCCGCACCCGCGGACGCGACGGAAGCGGCATCCGATCGTCCGCCCCCGACTGTCCCCGGCACGGCCTGCCCGCCGGGACCGCCCGCCCCACCGGTCACATCGGCGCCCGTGCCGTCCACACCGCCCGCTGCCCCCGGCGCGGGCTGCTCCACCGCCCGATCGCCGGGCAGGGCTTCGAGCACCTGCCGGCGCAGCAGGTCCAGGTCGCGCCCGAGGGCGCCCATCTGTGTTCCCAGCGCGGTGAACTCACCGGAGAGGCGGGCGACCAGCGCCGGGTCGATCGAACCAGTCATGCGCTCATGGTCCGGTCCGGGAGCGGACCGGACATGAGTAGAAACACTCGCCGGGGCGCGGGGGATCTACCCGATTCCGCGTGGTCCCGGCGTGGTCCCGCCCGGGTGGGGTGCGCCTGCGGGACCCGGACCGGTCAGCTCGGGGTCACCGACATGCTGACGACCCGATGGACCGCCTCGATCACCGTGCGCCGGGCGGGCATGGTGAGCACGCCGGGCATGGGCTCGGCGGCCCAGTGCCAGCCACGATCGGAATCGGTGGTGGGCAGCAGGATGTGGCGGCCGCCGGGGACGACCGTCACGTGGTGCTCGGCCAGTTCGTGGCGCACGTGCTGGTCGACCGGCGTCATCGGGCTGGGCGGGGTGACCAGGAAGGTCCAGGTGCGTTCACCCGGGTCGGCGATCACCGGGACGGGGTAGGAACAGTTCATGGCGGCGAGCACGTCGTGGCCGAGGGCGGGCGGCATGACGAGGGCTCCCAGGACACTGCCGGTGGTGACGACGGGGCGTCCGCCGAGCAGTTGGACGGGCAGGCCGTACTGGTCCTGCAGCAGCAGGGCAGCGTCCTTGGACGAGTGGCAGCGTTCGAACATCGCGCGGGGCTCCTCAAACAGTGGTGGTGAACGAGATACGGATCGGGAGCGAGAGGTGTAGTCGCCCGAATCCGGCGCAAGCGCGCGGTCGGCGCGCGAGAATTGCGGACAATGCCAGTGGTGCGGTAGCGCTCGGCATCGTGATCATGTGCCGCCCCTGCCTTCTCAACATTGGGTTCTCAAAGTTGCGGAAGGACAACGGTATTCCAACTAGCGTCCTCGGAGTCGTACGTAATGTCCCACTTCACCGCCGAAATGGGGCCTACCGTCGGTATCCTGAAACGTGGATGTAACACAGAAATGTGTTCGTAACACCAAGGGCGCGAGGTCATGGACGAATCTTCGATCGGTGTACGCATCAGGCGCTTTCGTGGTAAGGCGCTGACCCAACGCCAGCTCGCCGATCAGGCAGGCGTGAGCGTCGACCTGGTTCGCAAACTGGAGCAGGGCGGCAGGCAGACCGCCTCGATCGCCAGCTTGCAGAAGATCGCTCGCGCTCTCGATGTGGACATCGCCGATCTGATCGGCAATCGCCACGGCATCCCGTCCAGCAACCCCGACGCGGGCATCGTGGCGATCCGCCGCGCGCTCACCCCGGTCGACGACCTGCTCGGCACCACACCGGAGGAGGCCGCGGTCTCCCTCGACGATGCGCGCCGCGCGGTCGACTACGCCTGGGGCGCCTACTGGTCGGGGCACTACGAGCTGCTCACCACCATCCTGCCCACCGGCCTCACCCAGTTACGCGCCACCGTGCACGCCGCCCGCAACGGCTCGGTCGCGCCGGCCAACGAGCTGCTGGCCCGGATGTACTGGGTCACCGGCTGCACGCTGGTGCACCTCGGCCAGACCGACCCGGCCTTCCTGGCGATCCGGCTGGCGCTGGCCGCGGCCGAGCGTGGCGACGATCCGTTGCTGGCGGCCACCATTCGCGGTTCGGTGGCCTGGCAGCTGCTGATCCAGGGCCGCTACGCCGAGTCGCGCGGCGTCGCCCTGCGCGCGGCTCGTGATCTCGAACCCGACGGCGAGGTCGCGCCTGCGCACCTGTCCGCCTACGGCTCGCTGGTCCTGCAGGGGGCCACCGCGGCCGGTCGCGCGCAGAACGTGCCAGACGCGCTGGCACTGCTGGAGGCCGCGAGCGAGGTCGCGCTGCGCCTCGGCGTCGACCGCCAGGACTACGAGACCTATTTCGGCCCTTCGCAGGTGGTCATGCAGACCGTCGATGTCAATGTCTCCGCCGAGCGCTACCCGGAGGCGCTGGCCGCGGCCGCGCAGATGCCCGCGGGCAACGGCCTGCCGCAGGCGTCGCGGGCCCGCCATCTCGCCGACACCGCCGTGGCCTGGACCAGGACCGGGCAGTACGGCCGGGCGCTCGGCGCGCTGCTGGACGCCGAGCGCGTCGGCGTCTCGGACTGGATGAAATATCAGTCCCTGCCCCGGCACATCGTCTCGGAACTGCTCGACAACGATCGCCGGATGCCGTTGCGCGCCTTCGCCCGCCGCCTCGGCGTCAATACCTGAGTTCCGGCGCGATCGGAAATTCCGGCACGGTTCGGCGAAAACCCGGCACGTCTGTCCGCGAATCGCGCTGTCAATACCCGCGACCCATGGAAGGTGGGAATCCACAAATACCGCCACGGCGTTTTGTCGATTTCCTGGGGACGGCTCGAAAACCTACCCACCGGTAATGGCCCGGTGATCTAATGGACCCTGCCCCCAGTTGGGGAACGAGTCACACGACCAGAGGATCACCATGACGCCGAAATTCGCCCGCCCCGCCGCTCTCGCCGCCCTCGTCCTGACCGCGGGCGCGCTGAGCGCGGGCACCGCCACCGCCGCGGCGCCCACCGCACCCGCGACCTCGGCCACCGCGGTCGCCGGCTCGGTGGAGGTGTGCATCCCGATCCCCGGTCTGCCCATCGAGGTGGCGTTCTGCCTGTAGGCGACCGGTGTCCCCGCCCGGGGCCCCCCCACGGCTCCGGGCGGGTGACGGGCAGGCTCAGCCGCCGATCATCCGGCGCCAGTGGTCTATCAACGGCCGCTTGGCCACCACCGAGCCCAGCCTGACCCGGCCGAGCACCACCAGGTGCAGCGGGCCTAGCGGCGGGCCCGCGCCCACCTTGTTCTTCACGGTGGACGCGACGAGTTCCAGCCCGTCGAGATCGACCGTCGCCTCTTTCGGCACGATCAGATTCAACGACGAACAGAAATCGTCGACGTGGATTTCCACCACCTGCGTCGCCATGACCGCCTCGGTGAAATCCAGTGTCACCGAGGCGACCCAATTGTCCAGGTGCAATGTCGGCGGCACATGCCAGCGACCGCGCCTGCTCACTTCCGACATCCGGCAGCGGATCACATTCGAAGCGGAATCACCCGCGTACACCGGCCCGACCGGACGCCGCGGACCGTGGAAACCGTGCCCGTGGAAAGTCGGCGCGGAATGCGGCGCGCCGGGATACGGAGTCGTCGCGCGCGGCCCCCTGGTGTCGGCGAAACCGGTCGTCGACGGCGCGGGCTGACCGACCAGCCGCACGCCGGGCAGATCGATGAGCACCGCGTTGAGTTCGCCGCGGGTTCTGGCCGCAAGGGCGGTGTCCATCCGCTCGGTGAACTCCCCGAGGGAGAGCATTCCGAGGCCGACCGCGCGTTGCAGCAGCTGACCGACATGTTCACGTTCCGCATCGGAGACGCGCAGGTCACGATCACCCACCGGGTACGAAGCGCGGTGGGGTTCCGGTTCGGAGGCGCCCATGAGTCGAGGTTACCGACGGCGCGGCCCACGGGACATCAGGGCGAACCCTGATCCGCACCCCTACTCGAGGCCCTGTTCGATGGCGTAGCGGGTCAGCTCCACCCGGTTGGCCAGCTGGAGTTTGCGCAGCGTGGCCTGCACGTGGTTCTCCACGGTCCGGTGACTCAGGCCGAGGCGGGAGGCGATCTGCTTGGCCGACAGCCCTTTGGCCACCATCCGCAGCACCTCGGTTTCCCGCTCGGTGAGGGCGGGACGGTGCGGTTCGTCGGGCCGGGCGGGGGCGCCGGCCATCCGCCGGTACTCGCCGAGCACCACTCCGGCCAAGCCGGGAGTGAACACCGCCTGACCGGCGGCGGTGGCGCGCACGGCGGCGACGAGTTCGGCGGCCGAGGCGCTCTTGACCAGGTAACCGGTCGCGCCCGCCTTGATCGCCTCCAGCACGTCGTCGCGTTCGGCCGAGGCGGACAGCACCAGCACCCGGCTGTCCGGGGAGACCCGCAGCACCTCGGCGGTCGCCCCGGCGCCGTTGCCGTCCGGCAGCTGCATGTCCATGAGCACCACGTCCGGCCGCACGGCGGCGGCGCGACGGGTGGCCGAGCCGACCCCGTCGGCGGTGGCCGCGACCTCGAAACCGGCCTCGGTCAGGTCACGGGAGACCCCGTCCCGCCACATCGGATGGTCGTCGACCACCATCACCGAGATCGCCATCACCCGCTCCTCTCGCCCCGCCGGGCCGTCGGCCACCGGGCGGCCCGTCGCTGTCATGGTGCCACCGCCCGGCCGTGCGGCGCCCGCGAACTCCCCGCTCCCCGGCACACGGCGCCCGCGACATCAGCCGCGCGGCACCCGCAACTCCCACTCGGCGCCGTCGCCGTCCTCGCCGCTGCCGCCGCCCACCAGCTCCGCCGTCCCGCCGAGAGCCTCGATCCGGCCGACGAGGGAACGCGAAACCCCCATCCGCCCTTCGGCTTCGGCCTCGGCCAGCCGTCCCGGCCTGATGCCGGGACCGTCGTCGCGCACGCTGACGATCAGCTCGTCGCCGGTGTCCTCCAGCAGCACATAGGCTTTCGCGTCCGGCCCGGCGTGCAACTCGACATTGGCCAGCGCGGTCGCGACGGCGGCGGCGATCTCACCGCCGACCCACCCGCCGACCCGCACCGGCTCGCCCGGCGTCGACACGAACACCTTCGGGGTGGCGTAGGCGGTGAGCAGGCCGCGCAGATCCACCTCGTCGCCGCCGCCGCGCTCGCCCGCGTGCCTGCCGCCCTGCTCGGACAGCAGCACCCGCAGCGCCACCTCCTGCTCACCCGCCCGGATCGCCAGTTCCCTGGTCGGCCCGCCGATCTCGCTGCCTCGGCGTTTGATGTAGCTGAGCACCTGGAGCACCCCGTCGTGCACCTCGCGGGCGAGGCGTTCGCGCTCCTCGGCGGCGGCGGTCAGGCGCACCGCGCGCCGCACCTGCTCCTGGGCGCGGCGGGCGGTCTGCGCGGCCAGGCCGAGCGCGAGCCCGACCGAGACCAGCACCGGCGCGGTGGCATCGCTCCACACGTCGACGCCCCACTGCTCACGCACAGTGATGATCACCGCCGAGATCAGCAGCCCGGAGGCCACGCCGAGCACCGGGCCGCGCAGGATCGCCGCGGAGATCACCGCGTTGGCCGCCCACATGGTGGTCGGCAGGGTCTGGTGGTGGTGGTACCAGTCGTGGTCGGCGACCAGCCTGGTCGCGGCGATCAGGCCGATCACCACCAGGTGGTCGCCGATCACCACCGCGACCCGCATCCGCGCGACCTCGGTGCGCCACTGCGAGAGCATGAGCGCCGAGACACCCGACCACACCACCATCAGCGCGATCAGCACCCAGCTCAGCCGCTGGTCGGTGTAGTAGGGCACCGAGGCGACCTGCTGGCCGATCGCGTACAGCAGGGTGACCAGCCGGAATGCCTGCACAGCGCGCCACAGCGGCGCGGTGTCGTCCTGACCGGGCTCGCCGGGACCCAGGCGCGCCGAGGGGTTCATCGCACCGGTTCGCCCTCGGGCGCGGGCGGTTCGTGCGGCTCGTCCGGTTCGGCCGAGTACAGTCCCGGCTCCCCGGTCACCAGCTCGTGGACCACCTCCTCCGGCGACTCGAGCAGCGAGCGCACCGCGGTGTTCATCACCGCGACGAACGGCACCGCCAGCAACGCGCCCGCGATCCCGCCGAGCACGAGGCCCGCGGCGATCGCGACCACCACCGCCAGCGGATGCACGCTCACCGCGCGCCCGAGCAGCAGCGGTTGCAGCACATGGCTTTCCAGCTGCATGACCGCGATGATGATGCCGAGCACGATCAGGGCGGTGACCAGCCCCTTGGTGACCAACGCGATGAACACCGCGACGAAGCCCGCGAAGAAGGCGCCGATGATGGGGATGAACGCGCTGATGAACACCAGCGAGGCCAGCGGCAGCGCCATCGGCACGCCGAGGATCAGCAGGCCTGCGCCGATGCCGATGGCGTCCACCGCGGCCACCACCACCGTCGCCCGCACGAAGCCGACCAGGGTGCCGAAGCCGAGCTCGCCCGCCATCCTGACCCGTTCCCGGTGTTCGGTGGGCACCAGCCTGGTGACGAACTCCCAGATCTGGCCGCCGCCGTAGAGGAAGAAGACCAGGATGAACAGCGTGAGGAAGGCGCCGGTGAGCAGGTGCCCGATCATGGTCGCGGTGGTCAGCGCGCCGCTGGTGACGCTGTCCTGATTGGACTCGATGGTTTTGACCAGCGTGTCGCCCGCGCTGCGGATCTGCTCCTCGCTCAGGTGCGGCGGGCCGTTGATCAGCCAGTCCTGGCTCTTCTGGATGCTGGCGGTGATCTCGTCGGAAAGCTGCGGCACACCGGCCACGAACTGCTCGACGACGAAGGTCATGGTGCCCGCGACCAGGCCGAGCGAACCGATCAGCGCCACCACCACGCCGATCGAGCGCGGCACCCCGACCCGCTGCATCCAGTCCACCAGCGGCACCAGCAGCGCCGCCGCCAGCAGCGCGATCGCCATCGGGATCAGCACCGTGGACAACCGGGCCACCAGCATCGCCACCGCGATCACCGCGGCCAGGATCACCAGCAGCCGCCACGACCACTCCGCGGCCTGCCGCACGATCGGATGCACCGACTCGGCATCCGGTCGGGGCCGCTGTGGCCCGCCGGGGGCGCTTTCCTCGGGGTGGCTCACGCTCGTGAGCCTATCCGCCGCTCAGCGCCGCGAACATGCGCACATGATCGAAACGCTAGATTGGTGGGCGTGTCAGCGCCTCTGGAAGCGGTCAAACAGACCATGCATACGCGCTGGCCGCTGTACCTGACGTCGATGCTGCTGGCCAACGCCTTCGGCGCGGTGCTGATGTGGGCGTTCCTGCAGTACGGGCTCCCGGTGCCGGAGGGAGAGGCGGCCGACGCGCGGCGGATCGGCCTGTTCGTGCCCGGCCTCGTCTTCGTCACCGGCGGACTGCTGAGCCTGGCGGCCTCGGCGCTGATGCTGCGCCCGGTCATGCGCTGGCAGATGCGCGGCGGCCCGCCGAGCAGGCAGGAGCAGATGGCCGCCCTGCACGCGCCGTTGCGGCAGGCCATCCTGCACCTGGTGCTGTGGCTGCTCGGCGGCGCGGTGCTGGCCGGGCTGATCATCTCCGAGTCGCCCAAGCTGGCGGGCGCGGTGATCGTGACGCTGTGCATGGCCGCGACCATCGTGTTCGGCTTCACCTACATGCTCGGCGAACGCATCCTGCGCCCCGTCGCCGCGCAGGCGCTGACCGAGGGCACCTTCGACCACACCCTGACCCCCGGCGTCGGCACCCGCATGGCGATGACCTGGGGCATGGGCACCTTCGCGCCGACCTTCGCGATCGTGCTGCTGTGCGTCACGCAGATCTCCTCGGACGTGAAGTTCTCCGCGCAGTCGCTGGCCATCTCCATCCTGCTGCTGTGCGGGGTGATCATCCTGCAGGCGCTGGCGCTGTCGATGCTGACCGCCTCCAGCATCTCCGACCCGGTGCGCCAGCTCAGCCAGGCCATCGCCCGCGCCCAGGAGGGCACCCGCGAGGTGCAGGTCGAGGTGTACGACGGCAGCGAGATCGGCATGCTTCAAGTCGGCTTCAACCGGATGATGGAGGAGGCGGCCAAACGCAGGAAACTGCAAGAGCTGTTCGGCCAGCACGTCGGTGAGGAGGTCGCCCAGCGCGCCCTCGACTACGGCACCGAACTGGGCGGGGAGACCAGGTTCGTGGCGGTGCTGTTCGTGGACATGGTCGGTTCCACCGCGACGGCGGCCGAGCGCCCGCCCACCGAGGTGGTGAGACTGCTCAACGAGTTCTTCCGGGTCGTGGTCGATGTCATCGACCGGCACCACGGCTTCGTCAACAAGTTCGTCGGCGACGCCGCGCTGGCCATCTTCGGCGCGCCGCTGGACCGCCCCGACGCCCCCACCGCCGCGTTGGCGGCCGCGCGGGACCTGCGCGAGGCGCTGCGCGAGGTGGCCGGGCTGGACATCGGCATCGGCGTGTCCGCCGGACTGGCCGTCGCCGGCAATATCGGCGCGGCCAATCGGTTCGAGTACACCGTGATCGGCGACCCGGTCAACGAGGCCTCCCGGCTGACCGAACTCGCCAAGGATCATCCCGGCCGCGTCCTCGCCTCCGGCAGCGCGCTGTACTTCGCCGAGGAAGCGGAGGCGGCGCTGTGGATCACCGGCGAGGAGGTGCAGTTGCGCGGCAGGCGGCGCAGCACCCAGCTGGCCTGGCCCGAGGCGAGCGTCGAGCCGGAGCGCGACGGACGGACCGGCGCGGTGTCCGGGGACGCCGCCGCGCCCGGCGCGGCCCGCGAGGACGCTGCCGAGGCGGCGGACCTGCCGGGGGGGCGGCGGGGGGGGGGCGGGGGGGGGCGGGCCGCCCGCCCCCCCCCCCCCCC
>NZ_JARWRU010000441.1 GCF_029867845.1 Nocardia farcinica
CCGCCCCCCCGGGGGCGGGGCCCCACCACCCCGGGCGCCCCCCGCCCCGGGGCCGCGGCAAGCAACTAGATCTTCGCGACCTGGGTGAAGGCCAGCTCGACCGGGGTCTCGCGGCCGAAGATCGACACGAGCACCTTGAGCTTCTGCTGCTCGGCGTTGACCTCGGAGATGCTGGCGGGCAGCGTCGCGAACGGGCCGTCCATGACCGTCACCGACTCGCCGACCTCGAAGTCGACCTCGATGACCGGCTTGGGCGCCACCTCGCCGGCGCCGGACTCGGTGCTCGCGGCGGCAGCGGCGGCGGCCGGGGCCTTCTTCTGCTGCGAGGCCGGCACCAGGAACTTCACCACGTCGTCGATGGACAGCGGCGAGGGCCGGGAGGTCGCGCCGACGAAGCCGGTGACGCCGGGGGTGTTGCGGACCGCGCCCCACGACTCGTCGTTGAGCTCCATGCGCACCAGGATGTAGCCGGGCAGCACCTTGCGGTTGACGTTCTTGCGCTGGCCGTTCTTGATCTCGGTGACCTCTTCGGTCGGCACCTCGACCTGGAAGATGTAGTCCTCGAGGTCGAGGTTCTGCACGCGGGTCTCGAGATTGGCCTTCACCTTGTTCTCGTAACCGGCGTAGGAGTGGATGACGTACCAGTCGCCGGGCTTGCTGCGCAGGGCCGCCTTCATCTCGGCGACCGGATCGGCGGGCTCCTGGGGAGCCGGGGCGGCGGTCTCTTCGGCCACAGGCTCCTCGGCGGGCGCCGCGTCGTCCACCTCGCCGCGGGCCTGCTCGGCCACCACGTCGTCGACCGGGAACTCGTCGTTGGTGTCGTTCTCCGGGGTGCTCACTGGGGCACTCGCTTCCTGTGTCGTCACGTACATCCTCTGCGTGCCGGGCCGGGCGTGGCGGAATCCTCCGCCGGTCCGCCCCGGGGATCGGCTACGGCGTCGGCCTCGGCCGAACAGCCACGGCGTCGACCGTACCGATCGACCTCAGCCGAACAGCCAGTCGACACCCTTGATGAACGCCACATCCAACCCCCAGATGAACGCGACCATGAAGACCACGAACACCAGGACAACGCTCGTATAGGTGACCATCTGCTTCCGGTTCGGCCAGATCACCTTGCGCAGTTCCGCGACGACCTCTCGCAGGAACTTGATCAGCCGCTTCAACGGATTACCCGAGCCCGTTCCGCGGGTGGCCTTGCCGGCGGACTTGACCGCTTTGTTCGACGACCGGTCGATCGTGGCGATCGAACCGGTTCCGACCTGGGAGGAGGAGACGGAGCGAGTGCGCCGAGCCGAGCGCTTGCCGCTCGGCCGGTTCACCGCGGCGGTGCCATCGCCATCGTCGGCCGCATGCGCGCCGTGGCGAGTGTCCCGCTCGTCGCTCACGTCGATCCTCTCTCGTCGCTGGCAAAAAGGGCAGGGGCGACAGGACTTGAACCTGCAACCTGCGGTTTTGGAGACCGCTGCTCTGCCAGTTGAGCTACGCCCCTTCGGTTGGACCAGTGTGGAACACGTCCGTCCAACCACCGTTCTGTATTCAATTGTGGTGCTGTATTCAATTGTGGCGCTGTGCCGTCTCCGAACACAGTACTGGGCACCCTACACAACACGCGCGCCGCGTCGGCGTTGCCGGCTCCCGCAGGAACCAGCCCCACAGAGCAGCGCGCAGCGGCCGGTGACCCCAGGTTCCCGAGTGTACTCGACCTACTCACGCAAAGGCCAATCCGCCCCTGATCAGCGGATTCACCCGAGTGCGACGCCCCGCGCGGGCACAGATCCGGCGCGCGGGGCCAGGCGGATTCAGGACAGCTGCACGGTCGCGGTCGCGCGGCCGAAGATCTTCTTGCCCGCCGACTTGGCGACGATGGCCACGACCGCGGTGCGGGTCTGCGGGTCGACCGACTTCACCTTGCCGGTGTACTCGATCTCGGCGGCCGCGTCCGCGGGCACGAACACCGGGCTGGTGAAGCGCACGTTGTATTCCTTGACCGCGCCGGGATCACCGAGCCACGAGCTGATGAAGCCGCCGCCGAGGCCCATGGTGAGCATGCCGTGGGCGACCACGTCGTCGAGGCCGACGAGCTTGACCACCTCGTCGCTCCAGTGGATCGGGTTCGCGTCGCCGGAGACGCCCGCGTAGTTGACCAGATCGCCGCGGGTCAGCCGGACCAGACGGGCGGGCAGCTCGTCGCCGACCGCGACCGAGTCGAAGGCGCGGGTGTGGGTGCTGACGAACGGCTCCGGCTCGGTCACCGGGGGCGGCGGCGAGCCGGCCAGGCCCGCGGCGGACAGCGGGGTGCGCGGGTGGTGCTCGGGTTCCTCGGGGCCGATGCCGTGCATGAGCACGTTGCGCACCGCGTCCGCCAGGCCGGGGTCGATGTCGGCGCCGCTGCGGCCGACGAGAGTGGTGTAGGTGGTGAGCACCAGCTCGTCGTTCTGGGCGGTGACGATGTTCTTGGTGACGATGATGTCGCCGCCGAAGGCCTGCCGGAACGAGTGCAGGTACACGTCACAGGTCAACTGGTCGCCGACCCGGATCGGGCGGTGGAACTCCAGGATCTGATCGGTCTGCATGATCTGGCTCAGGTCGTAACCGGTGACGACCGTCTCGAACAGCTTGCGCTGGGCCAGGATGCCGACGAGCGAGATGAAGGTCAACGGCGCGGCGAGGCCGTCGTAGCCGTATTCCTGGGCGACGTTCTCGTCCCAGTGCACCGGGTGGTAGTCCTGCACGGCGCGGGCGTACTCACGCACCTTCTCGCGGCCGACCTCGTAGTAGTCGTCGACGCGGTAGTGGTGACCGACCATGGCCGCCGCGTGTGCCGCGGCGTCGAAGGTCTCTTCGCCCGCCTGGACCGCTTGCTCAGTACCGGTGTTCGTTGTCACGGTGGGACTGTACCTATCTGACCCCGCAGCCGGGGGGTCGGCGGGGCATGTACCTGAAGTGCGAGCCTGCCGTTGTGAACATGCCATAGCCCGCTGTGAACATGCCATAGACAGCGCTAAGGGCCGGACGACTGTGCCGTCCGGCCCTGGCGGTTCACGCGGAAGATGTCACGCGTGAGAAGTCAGCGGGATTCGCGATGCGCGCGGTGCGTACCGCAGTTCGGGCAGAACTTCTTCAGTTCCAGCCGATCCGGGTCGTTGCGCCGGTTCTTCTTGGTGATGTAGTTGCGGTGCTTGCACTGCTCGCAGGCCAAGGTGATCTTTGGCCGGACATCGGTGGACTTCGCGGCCACGACTATGCCTTCTTTCCGGTCGACCTGATTAATCAGTATTGGGTAGCGATGGCCGGACTCGAACCGGCGACACAACGATTATGAGTCGTTTGCTCTACCGCCTGAGCTACACCGCCTTATGCGCGGTACTGCCGTCGGCGACGCCGCGGCGAGGTTGCCGAGTCGGACACCACCGGCAATCCGGCGAGCCCCCTAACGGAATCGAACCGTTGACCTTTTCCTTACCATGGAAACGCTCTGCCGACTGAGCTAAGGGGGCATGACTACGCTCGCTCCGTTGTCCCTCGTGTGAGTTACCGGGGCGGCGACGTCTTGAAGAAGATTACACACAGGCCGCGGCGCACACCAAATCGGCTGGTCAGAGCACATTTTCGAGCGCTTGCGCCGGGCCGGGCGAGACGGGGCATGTCTGGTGCGATGCGCGCGCGGCGAGGCAGGGACGCGCCCCGACCGGCGCGCGGGCGGGACGCCCCGCGCGCAGAGCCCGGCCGCGGCGATGCGAGCCGGCACGCCGGATCGCACTCGGATTGATCGCACTCGGATTGATCGCACTCGGGGTCGACCGCGCTCGCGGACTCGCTCGCATCCCGTGGCCCGGATCGGAGCCGGAGAATCAGAAGAGCCCCGCAGCGATTTCTCGCTTGCGGGGCTCGTCTGCCGAAGGTGTGGCAGGTGTAGGATTCGAACCTACGTAGGCTTTCACCGACAGATTTACAGTCTGCTCCCATTGGCCGCTCGGGCAACCTGCCGTGCCACCGTTTCCGGTGCGTGGACGAGAATACAACGAACCCCCGGCCGGAATGCAAACCGGCTGGCCAACGCCGTGCCGGTGGACGCGGGCCGCGCCGGGGCGGGGGTGCGCGCCGCGCCGCGGGACACGACCGGCGGGTGCGGCCGTCGGGGTGATTGCGGGTACAAATGTCCGGGTAGTGTGCCGACGATCGCCCGTACTCCCCCGGTCGCGCTGGGCAGGCGGTACGGAATCGTCGGACCCCGTGAGGAACAGGAGCGCAGTGTGGCCGATTCGTCATTCGATGTCGTGAGCAAGGTCGACCGGCAGGAGGTCGACAACGCGCTGCATCAGGCGGAGAAGGAGCTGAACACCCGCTACGACTTCCGCGGCACCGGCGCCGCGATCGAGTGGTCCGGCGAGGAGAAGATCGTGCTGACCGCGGAATCCGAGGAGCGGGTCAAGGCGGCGCTCGAGGTCTTCAAGGA
>NZ_JARWRU010000442.1 GCF_029867845.1 Nocardia farcinica
GTCTTTGCGCCCGCCCTGGCTTACCGTGTTCCCGACGGCGTGGGGGCGGGCGCCCTGCCCCTTCACCATGCGGCCCGCGCGCCAGATGCCCCACGACTCGGGGTTGAGTTCCTGTCCGAACACCTCCACCCGGACGTCGGGGCTCAACTGCTTGATGTGCTCCTCTGCCGCGCTGAGCATGCCGCCGGTGCCGCAGGCGGGGTCGAGGATGCGGCGGGTAGCTCCCGCCGAGCGCAGCAGTTCGGCATCGGGCGCGATGAGCAGGTTGACCATGAGTTCGATGACCTCACGCGGCGTGAAATGCTCGCCCGCGGTCTCGTTCGACTGCTCGGCGAAGCGCCGGATCAGCTCTTCGAACACGTAGCCCATGTTGTGGTTGGACACCCGGTCCGGATGCAGATCCAGATCGGCGAACTTGCCCACCACCTGATACAGCAGCCCCGCCCCGTCGAGCTTGCGCACCTGCTGGGCGAACTCGTACTTCTCCAGCACCTCGGCGGCGTTCTCGGAGAACCCGCCGATGTACTCGATCAGGTTCTTCGCCACGTAGGCCGGGTCGCCCAGGACCTTCTTCAAGGTGAGGTCGGTGACGTTGTAGAAGGCGGTGCCCGAGGCGCGGCGCAGGAAGGGGTCCAAGTCCAAGTCGGCCCCGGCGTACTGCGCGACCACCTCGCAGACCTTCTCGCGGGTCGGTTCGAGCACGCACTCCAGCCGCCGCAGCACCGTGAACGGCAGGATCACCTTGCCGTAGTCGGACTGCTTGTAGTCGCCTCGTAGCAGATCGGCCACCGACCATGCGTGGTTGGCGAGCTGTGTGTGAGTCTCGGTATCCACTTCCTACCTTTCCGCGGACTGCTCATCGCGTCGGATCGCACGCCGGTTGTCTCCGCCGTCGCGGCGACCATAGCGATAACACCCGACATCGGGTGCTTCGGCCAGCGTCCGATCGACCGACGAGCAGGCGACCTGGTGACATCCAACCAGCGCCCATCAGCCTTGCGGATGCTTTAGCCGATGTCAACCCGCTTCTATGAAGTTGACTATGTTTTCATTACCGTCTTCCGCCCCTGACGTTGAGGGGCGCTCGAGTCGGCTCCGTCGGCGACTCGCCGGGGTCGGTGGCTTCGGGTAGGCTCCTCCCGTGGGCGGCCGACCACCCTGCCACTGTGACAGTGTGCCGCCTCATATCCTGACCGGAAAGCAGTCAAATCGGCTCTGGTAGCGAAAGATTGATGTCTTCGGTCCACCCGGGATCGGATGAGCGTCCCGTGGATCGCCCGGAGTGGTGCGCCATCCAGCAAAGGTTGACTATCCAATGATCCGAGCTGATGGGAGATCGAGTGGTCATGCGTTCGACGGCACTCCGGTTGGTGGCGCTGTGCGTCATCGTCGCAGCGCTCGGATGGATTCTGTTCACCTGCTGGCAGTACCGGGGTTTCACCTGGATGGTCTCTGCTCCCCATGCTGTCCATGTGAAGGGGGAGCTCTACATCATCAGTCGGGGCTCTCCCGTTTCTTCGCTGGGGTCGGACAGATGTACCGACATCAGGACCATCCCGATTTCTTGGAAGCCGGTCCGCATGTGTCACGGTGACAGGCCTTCCTACGTCGCAATCGAGTGGGACGCGGGACAGTACTACATCTATAAGGCCGCCGGGCCGTCGAATCTCTGGAATCCGACCAGCTGGTGATCAATGCGGCCGCAGTGCCCCGGACATATGTGGCGGTGACCGGCCGCTGTCCGAGCAATAGACCGGTAGACAACTCATCTGCTGACGATGTACCGCCCCGAAGCGGCGCTACATCGAAGGTCGATGCGCCTCTTCGTGATATGTCGCGTATTCGCGCAGGGCAGCCGCGATGTAACTGAACATTCCCTCATGGTCTTCCCGGTTGTAGTCGATCATGTCGTCCATCAGCCCCCAGATGGTGAACTCGTCCTCGTCAGGGGTATCGAATCGCAGGGCGGGGTTCACGTGGTCGTAGAAGGAGTTCTGACCACCGAACCACTCGTAGTCGACCCACTCGGCACCCGCGAACTCTATGAAGCACGCGCCCACGAAGCAGATGAAAGCATCGGAGATATCGGCCCTCTCGGGAGACATGGCCGTGTTCAATTCCGGGAACAGGCCTGCGACGATCGAATTCAGTCGCCGCACTTCCTCCGAATCCTCCGGCCAGGGTTCCGGTGGAAGTCGCTGTAAACCCGCGTACTCCATGAACGTCTGCATCTGGGACCGGTGGCGTTCGGGGTCGACCCACTTGCCCCATGCGGTCCGCTCCACCGGCACACCGAGATCCATGACCAACTGCTCGTCATTGCCCATGCGCTTCTTTCCCCTCGTCGCGATCTCCACCGACAGTGGCGCGCGGATCGACGGCAGTCAGTGGCCTGCCCCGCTCGCCATGGCGAGAGCCGTGGTCACTGCCTCGTCTGGAGAATTGGTATGAACTGAACCGACGACTTCGTGACCGTCGTTGTCGAGTATCCGCCATCCGCCGATGGAGATCACCGGAACATTGCCCCGGCGATTCGCCAGCGCCAGTTCCGAGAGAGTCCCCCAGGAGCCGCCGACGACTATGACGGCATCGGCGGATTCGATGATGATGGAATTTCTGGCCTCGCCCATGTTGGTGAACAGCACCGCTGTCAATCCTGGACAGATCGAGTTGCGGTCGGTGTCGGGGCGGACGCCGATGACGATCCCGCCTGCGCCGGAAGCGCCCTCGGCAACGGCGGCCATGACTCCGGTGCCGCCGCCGCAAAGGACTGTTGCGCCAGCTTGCGCAAGGAGCCGTCCTATTTCCTCTGCGCGTCGCGCGTCTTCGGTGGTGCACAGGCGCGGGCCACACACGGCAACTTGCACTGGGAGCACGTTATTCTCCTGATCATCGTCGGTGTTCCGGTCCGCGGTCGACTCCCCGTTCTCGCTCACGCTCCGGCTCCCGACTCCTTTCTCGGCTCGTCGGCAGCGCGTGGAGATGACCCCGGCGCGTAGCCTCCGAGGCTGGTTCAGCTGCGCCATCCCCCAATGCCTGTCGCGTAAGTACCTGGTCGACCGACAGGCCTCTGTCGACATCCTGCAACATCCGTGCTATCCGCCGCTCCGGAGCGTCATTCTCGACCTGGATAGGGAGCCTGCTCGGCCTTTGATACAGGAACGCCTTGCTCATAGGGTCGTATCCGGTCTCCTGGCCTTCGTGCACGGCGCGAAACCGTTCCAGGTCCAGCCCCGCAGTCTTCTCCGGGGTGAGCAGTAGTCGCGTGACCTGCCTCTGTGCCTGCTCGATGGCTGTTTCCCGCTCGTAGTTGCTTCGGCCGCTGTAGTGTCTCTCCACGGATCGCAGGTGCTCGATGCCTAGTTGACGTACCCGCGCATTGTGCTGATCGGTGATCTGACGCCAGTGTCTTCGTTCGACCTCATGGCCGATCACGCCGAGACCAGCGACCACGTCCTTCCTGTTCTTTTCCCGATCTTCTTCCCGCAATTGTTCGACCGCGCGCATCTGGTCTTCGCTCAGCCGCAAGCCGAGAGCCTTCAGCAGGTTGTGCTCATGTCTGCGCTCGGCCTCTCTGATGGTTTCCAGCCTCTCGCTCAGTCGCTCATGCTTCTTCTCCAGAGGGTTTGGATCGAGAGGACTATTGGTACTGGCGTGAGCTTCTATCTCCCGCACCTGGTCGCGCACTTGCTCGCGGTGCCTGTGGCGTTGTTTCGCGAGTTCCGTGCTGGCCACGAGAGCCTTCAAGAAGGCTTGTCGACGCCCCGGGTCCTTGCGCTCCCGAACCTGCTCGCGTGCGAGTTCGCCGACCCCCGGAAGTTCAAGCTGGTGACCACGCTCCAGTTGCCTTCCGATTGCCCAGACTTCGCGAGCCTCGTCCCTGGGAACCATCTGATGGGTGAACTTGTCGGGAAAATCACGGCTCAGCTTGTCGATCCACTGCCGAGCCATCGGCGAGATCGGCTCCCCGACGACCGACCGCAAGAGCAGGTGCTCGACCTTCCCATCCTTGATCAATTCGTAGTCGCGGCGTAGCTGGCGCTCGTCCTTTCGTCCACCGATCGCTCCCGATTTGTCCTCGATGGCTCGAACAGGGCCATCTTCGAGGGTGCCGCGCTGTTTGTCGTAGCGGCGATACTTGCCGCTCTTGGTCGGCAGCTCACGTTCTCGTGAGGGCTTCGTATAGCCGCGCTCGTGATCGTGGAAATATCGGTCGGTACCGTTCTCCCAGATACGGCCGCGCACATTGTTCTCCGTTGACGACCGATCCCGGTCATAGTCGTCACGAGGCATGGCAAATCCCCCCCCGGAACAGATCAGATAGTTGCCTCAGTTATGAATGCTTGTGGAGGTCGAGATCAGAACTCCGAACCTTCGAGGCGCTGATATTCTGCGCGCATCTCGTCCGCGAGTAAGGTGAAACCGTCACCGAACACGGCATGTTCGGTGACGCCTTCCATCAACTCCCACGCCGTGACTTCCTCATCATCCTCATCCGCGAGCCATCGGAGCGCGGGGTTGACGTCGTCATAGAGAGAGTTCTGCCGCCCCTGCCAGGCGAAGTCGAACCAGTGCGCCCGTGCGAATGTGATGTAGCACTCGCCTACAAAACATATGAAAGCGTCGGCAATATCGGAATTTTCTGGGCTCGTGGCTGTCTCCATATCTGGAAACAGTTCGGTGACCAGTGTGTCGATTCTTTTCACCTCGGGGGCCCCTGGGGGCCATGGCTTTTTGGGAATGCGAACGATGCCAACGTGCTCCATGAACTTCCGCGCTTGTGTTGTCCGGCGTTCAGGATCCACCCAACGGCCCCACGCGGTCTGCTCGACTTCGAAACCGAGACTCAGTTGCTCGTCGGTTCCCACGATTCCCCTTTCTCAGCGGTCGTCGATCGCTACTGTGCCGACCTTGTCCTTGTCAATGGTTGGTGGGGAGGTCTCCAGCACTTCCCAGCGCGGAAGTCTATTCAGGGTGGAGGATCAGTATTGGGCCTTCCAACCGGTCCATGGCCGCGAACCATGTAGCCCCCGCAAACATTCGACACGGTGGCGGGCCTGCTCTCGAAGCTGCGGCTTCTCGGCGGCCTGCTGCGCGAGCCAGGCAGTCATGCGGAATTCGCGTATATCCCGGAACAATTCGAAGTCGGTGGCCTGGGTGACGTCGTAGCCGTACGTGTCGACGAACTCGGCGTACCGCTGCCGGCTGATCCACCCGCATGTCTTGAAGTCCACGGCGGTCTGGGTGAGGTCCCATTCGGGCGGGCCGATGCTGAAGCGTTCGAGATCGATGATGATGGGTTCGCCATCGGCGGCGGTGACGATATTGCCGTCGTGTGCGTCGCCGTGGATCGCGCACAAGGTCCGACTGATGTGAGTGTCGGACCATCGGTGCCGGAGGGTGCCGAGGCGGGCGCGCATCCAGTCCCGGTCATCGCCGGTAAGGCTGGCAGCGGCATCTATTCTGCGGTCCAAGCGGGCGAACGGGTCGAGCGCAGGTATGCCGGTTCGAGGGGGCGCAAGACTGTGCAATGTGCGGAGGACGCGTGCGACCGTCGCCGGACTGCTGTTGACGTGTGGCGGCAGTTCGTGCCAGAACGTCACCGCTCGGTCTCCCACACGTACGGGCTGATCATCGACATCGCCGAAGACCCTTACCGCCGGGGTGCCGGTGGACTCGAGCCAGCGGGAGACCGTGATTTCCCGGCGTGCGACTTCGAGCTGGCCCGGCCGCGAGATGCGGGCGACGATGGCGGGTCGCAGGCGGTAGATCGCGTTTTCTCCGAGGCTGATGACCTCGGCTTCTGCCGATGACAGGCCGACAGCAGTACATGCCTGCTCGAGGATTGCTCGGGTCGGGTGTTCCATCGTCAACGTGCCGCACCTGCGAGTCGGTGACGGAGGTTGGCGACATCGTCGAGTGTGGGGTGAGCGGCTGCCAGTTGTCCGAGTTCCCGCAGGTAGGTGTTCGCGCGTTGGGAACGCACGTGGGCGGCGTCGTCCACAGCCGAATGGGCGATGGTGGTGGCTTCGTGTGGGTCACCGGTCGCCATGACGAGGGAAGCCAGCTTGAGGCCGGCGAAAGCGCGGGATCGGATGTACGTCTCGCCGTGGCCGTCCACGGCGGTCTGGAGGCGCGCGCGAGCTTCCCCTGCGAACCGTCCGCGCAGTGCCAGCTCGTAGAGGGCGTGGCCTGTGTCGCCGGCGAGCTGAGCATCGTCGTAATAGGCCATCCACACCGGGTCGATACTCACGTCTCGGTTGCTGAAGTGGTCGTCGGCCTCACCGATCGCACGTACTGCCTCCTCCACGCGGTTCATCTGTGCGAGTGCGCGAGCGCGCACGACGTGGAGATTGGCGCGTTCGGTCGCTGTCAGCAGGTCAGCCCGCACCAGGCCCAGCTCGGCGAGCGTCAATCCGGTGTCGGGGTCACCGCACCATATGGCCTGACGCGCCATGCGGGACAGAACTTCTGCGCGTAGGTGGGCGTCGCGGGCCTGCTCGGCGCAGCGCAGCGCAAGATTCAGCATTCGGCGAGCGTCGTCGTGGGCGAAGGCATCGAATGCCATCCACGCTGCGGTATGGCCGAGAAACCCTACTGCGCTGAACAGCTCGGCGCGGATTTCGTCGGAGCCACCCGCGGACAGGAGATCGACGGCGTACCGCAGTTGGGCGGCGACGGCCTCACGAACCAATGCACCACCGTAGGTGTTGTCCCAGCCGTTGAAGAGTCGGGCGGTGTCGAGCACCTGGGCGATCTCGGTTCTGCTGATACGTGCGGGAACAGGGGTCGGTTCCATGATAGTAGCCAGATCTTTCAGAGGGGCAGGTACGGCCACGGACGCCGCGACACCTACAGCAGCACGCAGAAACTCGGAGCGGCGCATAGGATCCTCCTCGATTGCCGAGCCTAGCAGTGCGTGCACCGAACGCTGGTTGTAGAAACCGAGCTCGAAGTCGGATTCGACACCGAGCACGTAGCGAAAGGCACTGCGGTACTTGCGGTCCGGCCAGGTACGTTCTCCGCTCAGATAGCGCCGGATCGTCTCGTCGGTGTAGCGGCCGGGGGTGCCGGTGATCTGCTCGATGCGGGCGTTCACCAACTGGGCCAGACGTTCCTGGGTCAGATTTGCTTCCTGTATCAATCGCTCGAGCTTGGTGTTGGGCAACCGCTGCCTGCGTCCCATCGTGCTCACGCCCCTTCCCCTCATCCCCACCTTGTCTGTCGTCAACCGACAGAAAAATGCTAGGTCGGACCTTCGGAACCAGTAGCGAAATCCGTTGTACCCCCCGACTTCACCCGATTTCGCGCCACTGCGAACCGATGTCTCCATGCGTCTGTCTGGGGCTGACGTCCTGACGCTGTGCTCGGCGAAGCTCTAGCCGTCGCGCCACTCGAATGCGTCCGTCGCAAATCGTCGACGAGCGCGAGGTGCTTTCGCTTCCACACCCACTGGACATGTAGAGGGGTAATCATTGGCCGAATTCGTAAGTACAGCCGTCGTCCTGATCGACCTGGCGGCCGGTCTGGCGCTGCCGCAGGGCCAGACCGAAGTGCCGGTGGTTCGTAGAGTCGCACCGTTCGCCGCGCAGTCCAGCGCCTCTGCTACGGCCCGGTTCGGCGTGTGCTCTCGTGGGCACGGCACGCCACTGGACATCCCCGACAGCCTTCGCGTCGCGATCTTCACCGAGAAGTTTGCTGCCGACCCGCACGCCGTCAGTGCCAGTATGCGGGAGCGGTTCGGTTCGCTGGTGGCGGTCGAGAAGAGCGCGGCGAGGCTGATCGCGGGATTTTGTGGCCGAGGCCGGGCGGGTCTGTTGCGAGGTCTCGCGGCTCCGAGCGATCAGACGCCATGTCGCGGGTTCAGGTGGTCGGGGCAGAGACGATTACGCGATTGTCGAGATCCCGCACCATGCGGCGAAACCCCGAAGGGTGTCCGTCGCCCGCGCCTCCTGCCGGGCAATCGCCCGGACCGTCTCGTGCACCATCGGGTGATAGCGGGTCTGCGTCGGCGCGACCCGCTTGGCCACCTGCAACGCGTTGAAAGCGCCTTCCTTGTCGCCGATGAGCTGGAACCCACGGGCCAGGTCGATGTAGTGATGGCCGAGGCGTTCTCGGGGGGTCGACTCGGGCAGGTGCAGACCTTTCGCCCGTTCTACTGCGCGTGCTCCGTCCATCAGTTCCACGGACAGACCGACGCTCCAGATCGCGGCGTTGGTGGGACCGAAGCACAGCCGATAGTCGTCGCGGTCCTCGCCGAGGCGAGCAGCGGTTTCCTGCGCCTCGCGCAAGTGTGCGTCGACCGCGTCGGCCTTGCCTGCGCGCGCGGCCGCCAAGGCGGATTTGAGATGGAGATTGCCCCAGGTGCTCAGCACTTTGGGATCGCCCTTGCCGAGGTCCGATTCGATGGTGCTGCGGCTGTTTTCGAGGAAGGACTCGGCCGAGGAATAGTCCGCCGCGCAGATCATTTCGCCGGCTCGCTGGTAGTCGCCCACGAGAACGGCGAGCTGGTCACCGGAGCGCAGTGCTGCCCATTCGTAGCGGTCGACGGCGAGGCTGCTCAGGTCGATGTAGCCGAGCTTGTAGACAACCTGGCTGGTGGCAGCGTAGGTCTCGGCCAGCAGGCCGAATATGCGCTCCTGCTGGGTGCCGGTGGTCGAGTACCAGGCGACCCGCAGATCGTGCAGCAGTTGCGGGAGCAGAGCGCCCAAGTCGTCGAGCTTGACCGCGTGCCGCAGGCGGGAGGCCTTGGCCACGTCCTTGGTCAGTTCCTCGACCGGACGCATCGGAACATCCTCCGGCGGAAGGCGATAGGTCGCCAGTTCGCGGCGGATCTCGGGAATCCCGGCGTGCATCTTCTGCTCGTCGGGGCTTGTGCGCGGGTACACCTCTTCGTAGAGGTCTGTGGTGTTGACCTTCAACGCCCGAGCGCATGCGGCCGTGAATGCCGCCGAGGCGGGTACCTGCCCCTGCTCGACGCGACGGATCAGCGAAAGGGACACCTGGTCGGAGTATTTCGCGACCTCTTGGGACAGCCGTTCCTGTGTCCAGCCACGGAGTTTGCGAGTCGCGCGGACTCGTTGGCCTACGCCGCTGTCTGAAAACTGGGTCATTGCGCTCACGCTACCTATCGGGTCGGCGCCTGCTCACAAAACTAACAAGAAAGTTGTTAGTTCGCTTGTTTCGCGCGATCGATCCTGTTGATCAGCCCTCGCCGGTTGCGGCGCGCGGCGCCTCTCACTGTCACCACTCCATGGACATTCAGGGGGAATCATTGTCCGACTTCGCAAGTACATCCTTCGTCGTGATCGGCCTGGCAGCCGGTCTGGCGCTGCTCTATCCCATGCTCTCGCTCATCCGCCAGGAGCCGCGCCGGAGCCCGCAGCTCCAGCGCCTTCGCGCCTGCCCAGCGACGGGCACGGCCGTCGGCTTCTCGACGGCGGGTGCGATGGCCGGTGCCTGGCCGCCCCTGTCCCTTCCCCAGGGCCGGCCCGAGGTGCCGGTGGTGCGTAGAGTCGCACCGTTCGCCGTGCGGTCCAGCGCCCCTGCTCTGGCCAGGCCAGGCGGGTGCCCGCCCGGGCCCCGCCCCCCCCACGACCAACCCCACAGCCCCCCCGTCGCGGTCAACACCGAGGAGGTGGGCGCCGCCCCCCCCCCCCC
>NZ_JARWRU010000443.1 GCF_029867845.1 Nocardia farcinica
GCGCCGGACCCCGGGCTCGGCGCGGGTGAGCGGGCGTTCACCACCCCGATGGGCGCCACCGTGGTCGAGCTGGCCGAGCCGGGCACGCTGGTGGCCGCCGGCGGCCGGGTGGCGGTGCTCGAGGCCATGAAGATGCAGCACGTGCTGCGCGCCGAGGAGCCGCTGCGGGTGCTGCGCAGGCTGGCCGCTGCGGGCGAGGTGGTCGACCCGGGGGCCGCACTGCTGGTCTGGACGCCGGCCGAGCACGCCGACGCGGGGGCCGACGTGACCGCCGTCGACCTCGACGCGATCCGCCCCGACCTGCGCGAGGTGCTCGACCGCAGGCGCGGCGTGCTGGACGAGGCGCGCCAGGAGGCCGTGGCCAAGCGGCGCCGTCTCGGCAGGCGCACCGCACGCGAGAACATCGACGATCTCGTCGACGCAGGCAGCTTCGTCGAGTACGGCCGCCTGGCGGTGGCCGCGCAGCGTCTGCGCCGCAGTCCCGAGGACCTGATCGCCAACACGCCCGCCGACGGCCTGGTCGCGGGCGTGGCCACCGTCAACGCCGAGCAGTTCGGCGAGCGGGCCGCCCGCGCGGTGGTGCTGTCCTACGACTACACCGTGCTCGCGGGCACCCAGGGTATGCGCAACCACGCCAAGTCCGATCGCATGCTCGAGCTGGCCCACGAGCAGCGGCTGCCGGTGGTGTTCTTCACCGAGGGCGGCGGTGGCCGGCCCGGCGACACCGACTACTCGGGCATCTCGGGGCTGGACCTGACCACCTTCCGCGCGATGGGCGCGCTGTCGGGCCGCGTGCCGCTGATCGGCATCGTCTCCGGCCGTTGCTTCGCGGGCAACGCCGCCCTGCTCGGCATGTGCGATGTGGTGATCGCGACCCCGGACGCCAATATCGGCATGGGCGGGCCCGCCATGATCGAGGGCGGCGGGCTCGGCGTGTTCCGGCCCGAGGACATCGGGCCGGTCGAGGTGCAGCGGCGCAACGGTGTGGTGCACGTGGTCGCCGGGGACGAGGCCGAGGCGGTCGCCGTCGCCCGGCGGTACCTGGCCTACTTCCAGGGCGCGACCGAACAGTGGGAGGCGCCCGATCCCCGGCTGGCCAGGCACGTGGTGCCGGAGAACCGCCTGCACGCCTTCGACATCCGCGCCGCCGTCGAGGCGATCGTGGACGTCGGCTCGGTGCTGGAACTGCGCCGGGACTGGGGAGTGGGCATCGTGACCGCGCTGGTGCGGGTGGAGGGCAGGCCCTTCGGCCTGATCGCCAACGACTGCCACCACCTCGGCGGCGCCATCGACGCGCCCGCGGCCGACAAGCTCAGCGCCTTCCTCGCGCTGTGCGACGCGCACCGGCTGCCGATCCTCTCGCTGTGCGACACACCGGGTTTCATGGTCGGCCCGGATGCGGAGAAGCAGGCCACCGTCACCAAGTTCAGCAGGTTGTTCGTCGACGCCGCGCGGATGCGGGTGCCGTGGGGAACGGTGGTGCTGCGCAAGGGGTACGGCCTCGGCGCGCAGGCGATGGCCGCGGGCTCGTTCCGCTCGCCGCGCTTCATCGTCTCCTGGCCGACCGGTGAGATCGGCGGCATGGGCCTGGAGGGCGCGGTGCGGCTCGGCTTCGCCAAGGAACTGGCCGCCATCGCCGATCCGGCCGAGCGGCAGAAGGCGTTCGACGCGCTGGTGGCCGCGGCCTACGCGGGCGGCAAGGCGTTGACGGCCGCCACCGTGTTCGAACTCGACGATGTCATCGATCCGGCCGACACCCGCCGCTGGATCCGGTTGCTGCGCTGAACGTCGCCGGGCCCGGCGCTCGCCGCGCGACGGTGGATCTCGGGGCGGCACCGTTTATAGACAAGATTGTTCGCAAATACTAGGGTCGAGTCATGACCAAGTTCGACGGCAAGATCTGCCTGATCACCGGAGCCGCGGGCGGGCTCGGTCGCAGCATCGCCGAGGCGGTGGCGGCCAAGGGCGCGTCCCTGGTCCTCACCGACATCGACGGCGCCGGACTCGAGCGTACCGTCGCGGACCTGCGCGCGGGCGGTTCCACGGTGCATGCGGCCGAGGCGCTGGATGTGGCCGACCACGACGCCGTGGTGGCCTTCGCCGCCCGCGTGCACGAACAGCTGCCCAGTGTGGACGTGGTGATGAACGTGGCGGGCATCGCCACCTGGGGCGCGGTCGAGCGTCTCACCCACGAACAGTGGCGGCGCACCATCGACATCGATCTCATGGGCCCGGTCCACGTGATCGAGGAGTTCGTGCCGCCGATGATCGCGGCGGGGCGCGGCGGCCACCTGGTCAACGTGGCCTCGGCGGCCGGGTTGTTCGGCCTGCCCTGGCACGCGCCCTACAGCGCGGGCAAATTCGGCCTGCGTGGCGTGTCGGAGGTGCTGCGCTTCGACCTGCGCAAGCACCGTATCGGGGTCAGCCTGGTGTGCCCGGGCGCGATGAGCACCCCGATGGTGAACCGGCTGGAGATCGCGGGCGTCGACCGGGAGTCCGAGGCGGTGCGGCGCGGCACGAAACTGTTCCTGCGCCACGCCGTCAGCCCGGACGCGGCCGCGAAGTCGGTGGTGCGCGGCGTCGAACGCAACCGCTATCTCATCTACACCTCCCACGACATCCGCCTCGGGCACTGGGCGCAGCGCTACTTCCCGCCCGCCTACACCCTGGCAATGCGCGGGCTGAACACGGCCATGCAGCGCTATATCGACAACTCGCCCAGGTGAAGTCACCGCCGGGGGGGGGGGGGGGGGGCCCGCGCGGCGGCGGGGGGGGGGGGGGCGGGGGGGGGGCGGCCCCCGCCGCGG
>NZ_JARWRU010000444.1 GCF_029867845.1 Nocardia farcinica
CGGTCCGAGGGCCGTCCGCCGGCCCCGGCTCACAGGTCGGGGATGGGAATGGCCAGATTGGGTTCGACGGGCCCCCCGGCGGGGGGGCGAACCATTGCGGGGAGGGTCGTTACCGCCCGGGGGGCCAGAATAAACCCGCCCCCCCCTACCCCCCCCCCCCACCCCCCCCCCCCCCCGACGCAGCCACGCATCCCGGCTCCGCTAGGGCGCACGCCGGGGCCGCAGGCGGCAAGGCCGACAGCGGCAAGGCCGACAGCGGCAAGGGTGAGGTCGACAAGAGTGGGGTCGACGAGAAGGCCGCCGCGGAGGGCCTCGGTGACAAGGCTGTGTCCGACAAGCCTGTGTCCGACAGGTCTGTGTCCGACAAGCCCGTGTCCGACAGGTCTGTGTCCGACAAGCCTGTGTCCGACAGGTCTGTGTCCGACAAGGCTGTGTCCGGGAAGGCTGTGTCCGGGGAGGGCTCGTCGGAGAAGGCGGGCGCCGGTGACCCGAAGGGTGAGGGCAGCGAATCCCCGGCATCCGAAAAGCCCGGCATCGCAGCCGATTCCGGCGGGGCCGCCGCGCGATCGGAGGCCGCGAAGGCAGGCGAGCCGACGTCCACCGGCCGGTCCGACGCGGACAGCGCGGACTGAGGACCGCGCCCGCCGGACATCCGCCGAGTTCGAGCGGCAACGAAACCTCCACCGGTCGCGATAACGAGTCGAGGCCCGCCCCGGGCGGTTCCCGGTCGCGGCCGGTGGATCGCCGGGGCGACAAAACGGGTCGAGACCGGCAAGAATGACGCGTGATCGTCGCGGGGTGCCCCGAATCGATCGCGTTCACGGGGGCCAACAGGAGGTGCCCGCACGAATGAGGAGGACATGAGTGACCGACCCCTACCAGAACAACCCGGGCTACGGTGCCCCGCAGTACGGCCCGCCCGGCACCGGCCCCGACCTGAACAAGCCGCAGGGACAGCCCTACGGCCAGCAGAGTGACCCGTACGCCCAGCAGCAGCCCTTCGCCCAGCAGCAGCCCTACGGCCAGCCGCCCGCGGGCTACGGCCAGCCGCCCGCCGGTTACGGGCAGCCCGGTGGCTACCCGCCGCCCGGCCCCCAGGGCTACAACCCGAACGACCCCGAGGCCCCCTACGGCCGCGACCCGTTCGGCGTGCCGTACTCGGACAAGCAGAAGATGGTCGCGGGCCTGCTCGGCATCTTCGCCGGCAGCTTCGGCATCGGCCGCTTCTACCTCGGCCACACCGGCATCGCCATCGCCCAGATCGCCGTCACCTGGCTGACCTGTGGTCTCGGCGTCATCTGGCCGATCATCGACGGCGTGATGATCCTGACCGGCAAGGTCCCGGACGCCCAGGGTCGCCCGCTGCGCGACTGACCCGGTCCGCCCGATCGCCGGGTGTGATCGCGACGGCCTGATCGACGGGCGCTTCTCCTCCGGGGAGGCGCCCGTCGTGCTGTCCGCATCCCCCCGGCGACACGCCGGGGCCGTCCACGCCGGAGTTCACGCACTCTTCATCGAGGCCGCACCCGCCTCCCCCAGCAGGACAGGACTACGCTCGACACGTGATGCGACGGACGAAGATTGTGTGCACACTCGGCCCGGCCACTGCCACCGAGGAACGTATCCGCGAACTCGTCGAGAGCGGCATGGACGTGGCGCGGCTGAACTTCAGCCACGGCGACCACAGCGACCATGCCGAGAACTACAAGAAGGTGCGCGAGGCCTCCGACCACGTCGGACGTGCCGTGGGCATCCTCGCCGACCTACAGGGCCCCAAGATCCGGCTCGGCCGTTTCACCGAGAACCGCACCGTGTGGGCCACCGGCCAGGAGATCCGAATCACCGTCGACGACATCGAGGGCACGCACGGCCGCGTCTCGACCACCTACAAGCAACTGGCCACCGATGCCAAGTCCGGCGACCGCCTGCTGGTCGACGACGGCAAGGTCGGCCTGGTCGTCGACCACGTCGACGGCAACGACGTGGTCTGCCGCGTCACCGAGGGTGGCCCGGTCTCCAACAACAAGGGCGTCTCGCTGCCCGGCATGGATGTCTCGGTGCCCGCGCTGTCGGAGAAGGACGTCGAGGACCTGGAGTTCGCGCTCCAGCTCGGCGTCGACTTCATCGCCCTGTCGTTCGTGCGCTCGCCCTCCGACGTGGAGCTGGTGCACGACGTCATGGATCGGGTCGGGCGCCGGGTTCCGGTGATCGGCAAGCTGGAGAAGCCCGAGGCGATCGACAACCTCGAGGCGATCGTGCTCGCCTTCGACGCGATCATGGTGGCGCGCGGCGACCTCGGTGTGGAGCTGCCGCTCGAGCAGGTGCCGCTGGTGCAGAAGAAGGCCATCCAGATGGCCCGCGAGAACGCCAAGCCGGTCATCGTGGCCACCCAGATGCTCGAGTCGATGATCGACAACTCGCGCCCCACCCGCGCGGAGGCCTCCGACGTGGCCAACGCGGTGCTCGACGGCGCGGACGCGGTCATGCTCTCCGGCGAGACCTCGGTCGGCGCCTACCCGATCGAGACCGTGCGCACCATGGCGCGCATCGTGCACGCGGTGGAGGCCGAGTCCTCGACCAGGGTGCCCCCGCTGACGCACGTGCCCCGCACCAAGCGTGGCGTCATCTCCTACGCCGCTCGCGACATCGGCGAGCGGCTCAACGCCAAGGCGCTGGTGGCCTTCACCCAGTCCGGCGACACCGTGCGCCGCCTGGCCCGCCTGCACACCCCGCTGCCGTTGCTGGCGTTCACCCCGCTGCCGGAGGTGCGGTCGCAGCTGGCGCTGACCTGGGGCACCGAGACCTTCATCGTGCCCACCGTGGACAGCACCGATGCGATGATCCACCAGGTGGATCAGGCGCTGCTGTCGATGGGCCGATACCGCAAGGGCGATCTGGTGGTCATCGTGGCGGGCTCCCCGCCGGGTACTGTCGGATCGACCAACCTGATCCACGTGCACCGCATCGGTGAGGAGGACCATTAGTGAGCATCTCGGTGAGCGATTCCGTCGGCGCAGCAGCTTCGGTGCCGGGGGGACCGTCGGACCTTGATGTTCTGCTCGACCTGCTCGATCTCGACGAGGTCGAGCAGGATGTGTTCATCGGGCACCACCCCGACAAGGTGTGGAGCCGCACTTTCGGCGGTCAGCTCGTCGCCCAGGCCATCGTGGCGGCGGGCCGGACCGCGGGCGAGCGGACCATCCACGCGGTGAACGCGCACTTCGTGCGCGGCGGCGACCCCAAACGGCCGATCGAGTACCGGGTGGAGCGGCACCGCGACGGCCGCGCCTTCGCCAACCGGACGGTCACCGCGCTGCAGGACGACCAGGAGCTGTTCGTCATGCTCGCCGCCTTCCAGGAGTACGGCAAGGGGCTGGAGCACTCCGCGGCCCTGCCCGAGGTGCCCGACCCGGAGACGCTGCCGCGCGTGGAGGCCAGCTTCGCCGGCTTCGAGGACAAGCTGGAGATGTTCATCAAGGCTCCGCGCCCGATCGACATGCGCTACACCAACGATCCGGCGTGGATCCTCAAGGGCACCGGCGAGCGCCTCAACCACAACCGCGTGTGGATGCGCACCGACGGCCCGCTGCCCGACGATCCGCTGATCCACGTGGCGGCGCTGGGCTACTCCTCCGACACCACGGTGCTCGACTCGATCCTGACCACCCACGGCCTGTCCTGGGGCCTGGATCGCATCGTGGCCGCCACGGTGAACCACTCGATCTGGTTCCACCGCCCGTTCCGCTTCGACGACTGGGCGCTGTACGCGACCGAGTCGCCGGTGGCGGCGGGTTCGCGCGGCCTGGCCACCGGCCGGTTCTACTCGCGCTCGGGCGTACTGCTGGCCACCACCGTGCAGGAGGGCATGGTCCGGCACTTCCCGGCGCGGCGCTGACCCGAGCCCCTCGCAGCCGGGCATCCCCCTGTCGCCGTCCGCGAGCGCCGGTGCCTGGAAGCGGTTGCCGGCACCGGAGGCCCCCTCAGAGGATCTCGCGCTCGAATTCGTAGTCGAAGCTGTCGCGCCTGCGCACCGTGATGGTGCGGGGCAGGCCGGAACCTCCGCCCGCCGGGGCGGATTCCAGGCAGCCCGCCGGGGCGGATTCCAGGCAGGCCGTCTCGCTCAGCAGGCGCGCCCGCAGCGCCGCCAGATCGGGCTCGGTGAGGTCGTCGGGCGCGCCGACGAGGCTCAGCGCGATCTCGTAGGTACCGCGCCCGTCCGGCCGCTGGCCGGGATGCTCCAGCCGCCACTGCGCGGCGAGCAGCAGGTGGGCCGGATCGTCCTCGGCCACCGGCAGGGTGAACCGCCAGGCGAAGACGTCGCGGTCCTGGAGATGATCGTCCACCACCGTCCGCACGGTGTCGACGACCCGGTCGAGCGTTTCCGGCATCGCGTACACATGGAGCGAAAGATCCGATATGCGCTTCGGCATGTCCGATTCCTGTCCCGTGTCGGGGGAGTCAACGGCGGAAGGTGTTCGCGGGCAGTGTAATCCCTCGGTCCGCACCGGCGGCACAGCCGGAACGGGAATGTTGCCCGCGAGCGATAGTGCCCCGTGCGCACCGGAATAAACCTCACGCGCCGAATTCGGCCTCGCGGATTCGGCCGACGGACGAATCCCGGGCGGTGCGCCGGGCATCCTGAGGCGGCCGCCGGCGCGCGGCTGCCGCGCGGACGACGCGCCAGGGATGTCACGAACCGGCCGCGAACCGTGCCGGGAGGGGCGAGGAAGCGCACGACGAGAAAACGCCGTATGAGCTCCGCCCGATGAGCTTTGGTGCCGAGTGTGGGACTCGAACCCACACGTCCTTTCGGACAACGGTTTTTGAGACCGTCGCGTCTGCCAGTTCCGCCAACCCGGCGCACCGGAAGTGAACTATAGCGGGTGCGGGGCGGATCGCCGAAAGGCGGGAGGGGCGAATCGGTCGACGCGGACTTTGCGCAGGGTATATGCGTTGCGGGGGGCGTGCGACGGTAGTCTTTAGATCACTCGACACCTGTCGGGCGGTAGGAGGCCGAATGTCGGTGTCGCCGCGGCGCGGGGGTGGTCGGGACAGGCATCGGGACACCAGAGGGGTCGAGGTATGAGCACTACAGCTGGGGATGCCGGCGCGCAGGATGCCGCCGGTGTGAAGAAGTCCGCCGGGGCGAAGCGGGTTGTCGTCGCCGAGGACGAGGCGCTCATCCGAATGGACCTGGTCGAGATGCTGACCGAGGAGGGGTACGAGGTCGTCGGCGAGGCGGGCGACGGTCAGCAGGCGGTGGATCTGGCGGTGGAGCACCGGCCGGACCTGGTCATCATGGACGTGAAGATGCCGCGCCGGGACGGGATCGACGCCGCCGCCGAGATCGCGTCGAAACGCGTTGCGCCCGTGGTGATCCTGACCGCATTCAGTCAGCGCGACCTGGTGGAGCGGGCGCGCGACGCGGGGGCGATGGCGTATCTGGTCAAGCCGTTCACCAAGTCGGATCTGGTGCCCGCGATCGAGTTGGCGGCCAGCCGCTTCCACGAGATCACCGCGCTGGAGAGCGAGGTGGCGAATCTGTCCGACCGGCTGGAGACGCGCAAGCTCGTCGAGCGGGCCAAGGGTGTGCTGATGCAGACCCAGGGGCTGTCGGAGCCGCAGGCGTTCAAGTGGATTCAGCGCACCGCGATGGACCGGCGCACCACCATGAAGGCGGTGGCCGAAGTCGTGCTGGAGAACCTCGCGCCCAAGTGAACAGCCCTCGGGCCGCGTCGGCAGGCGTGGCCCGGCCGGGAAGAATTTACGCGGCGGAAACATAATCGCCGGAAAGAATTCGACACAGTGCCCCGTGCATGTGCCCATTGCCATGCGGATCGCTGGAACCGACGCTATGTTTCTGTCGGGCCGACATCGGTCGGCCTCCTCGGTCCCCCGGGGAGCTCAGGACGTAGAGGTGAGACGTGCGCAGTTCGACTTGGTTCGGTTCGACTCGGCGCGGTCGTACGACGCGAGGACTGGTGGCCCTGGCCGCCGCCGCGCTCGCGTTGACCGGATGCAGCGAGAAATCCACCGACAGTGGTTCCGACACCACCGGCACCGGCACCGCGGGCCTGTCCATCCAGCCCGTGACGCAGGTGGATCTCGAGGGCAACGAGGTGCCCGCGACGGACCCGGCCTCGGCGGCCGATCCGACGGGCGACGGCTCGGCGACCTGTGCCCCCGGCACCTCGATCGCCATGGCGGGCGCGCTGACCGGCCCCGATGCCGCGCTCGGCATCAACATCCTCAACGGCGCCAAGCTGGCGGTCACCAAGCACAACGAGGCCAACCCGGGCTGCCAGATCGAGCTCAAGCAGTTCGACACCGAGGGCGACCCGCAGAAGGCCACCCAGGTGATCCCGCAGATCATCAACGATCCCACCATCGTCGGCCTGGTCGGCCCCGCCTTCTCCGGCGAGACCAAGGCCACCGGCCAGATCCTCAGCGACGCGGGCCTGCCGACGCTGACCTCCTCGGCCACCAACGCGACGCTGACCAAGAACGGCTGGACCAGCTTCTTCCGCGGCCTGGCCAACGACGACGTGCAGGGCCCCTCGGTGGCCAAGTACCTGGTGAACACCGCGGGCTACGGCAAGGTCTGCGTGGTGCAGGACAACACCGACTACGGCGTCGGCCTGGGCACCACCGTCACCGAGGCGCTCGGCCCGGCCGCCGATCCGGCGTGCGCGGCCAGCGTCAAGAAGGGCGACAAGGATTTCTCGGCCACTGTGACGAAGATCGCGGCGGCCGCGCCGGACGCGGTGTTCTTCGCCGGCTACTACGCCGAGGGCGCCCCGCTGGCCCAGCAGCTGAAGTCCGGCGGTGTCGACGCGGTCTTCGTCGGCCCGGACGGTGTCAACGACCCGCAGTTCATCTCGCAGGCCGGTAACGCCGCCAAGGGCGCCGCGCTGACCTGCCCCTGCGGCCCGGCGCCGGAGGAGTTCGCCCAGGAGTACCAGCAGCTGGCGGGCCAGGCGCCCGGCGTCTACTCCGTCGAGGCCTACGACCTGGCCACCATCCTGGCCAAGGGCATCGACGACGGCAAGGTGACCAGGCCCGACATGCTCGAGTACGTGCGCGCCTACGACGGCCCCGGCCTGGCGCGCCAGTACAAGTGGAGCCCGGACGGCGAGCTGGCCAACGCGCAGATCTGGATCTACGAGGTCAAGTAGCCGGGACCGACACAGCACGCACGACAGGGCCGTCCCGCCGACAGGGACGACGACGCCCGTCGTGCGTGCTGCGTCATGGGGGCAGACGATCCATGGGCCAGAAGACGAGGGCGAATCGGGCATGACAACAACAGTTTCGGCGGGAGCACTACTCGCCGCCGGATCGATCGGCTTCGATTACCAGGCGGTGATCGACCAATTCTGGCGGCTGACGGTCGACGGAATAACCTACGGCTCCATCTACGCGCTGGTCGCGGTGGGCTACACGCTGGTGTACGGCGTGCTCCGGCTGATCAATTTCGCTCATTCCGAAATATTCATGCTCGGTATGTTCGGTCAATTGATCGGGCTCATGATCTTCGGATTCACCGCGGGCCCGGACGCCTACAACCAGGGGGTCGTGCTGACGGTGGTGTACCTGGGGCTGGCCATGGTGGTCGGCATGCTGGTCTCCGGCAGTGCCGCGGTCGGTCTGGAACGGGTGGCCTACCGGCCGCTGCGGCGGCGCGGGGCGAAACCGCTGGCGTTCCTGATCACCGCGATCGGCATGTCCTTCGTCCTGCAGGAGTTCGTGCACTTCCTGCTGCCCAAGATCGACCCCGATCTCGGCGGCGCCAACGCCCAGCAGCCGATCCAGCTGGTGACGCCATCGGTGCAGTTCAGCTTCGCCGGCGCCGACGTCACCAATGTGGCGATCCTGATCGTCGTCGCCGCGGTGGTGCTGGCGTTGCTGACCGAGATCCTCATCAACAGAACGAAATTCGGACGCGGCATCCGCGCGGTCGCGCAGGATCCCGACACCGCGACGCTCATGGGCGTCTCGCGGGAGCGGGTCATCATGCTGACCTTCCTCATCGGCGGCGTGCTCGCCGGCGCGGCCGCGATGCTCTACGCGGTGAAGATCCCGCCCGGCATCATCTACTCCGGCGGATTCATCCTCGGCATCAAGGCCTTCGCCGCCGCGGTGCTCGGCGGGATCGGCAACCTGCGCGGCGCGCTGCTGGGCGGGTTGCTCCTCGGCGTGGTCGAGCAGTACGGACAGATCCTGCTCGGCATCGAATGGCGTGACGTGGTGGCCTTCGTGGTCCTGGTCGCGGTGCTGATGTTCCGTCCCACCGGCATCCTCGGTGAAAGTCTCGGGAAGGCCAGGGTATGAGCACCACGACCGCCACTCCGCCCGCATCGACCCCGCCCGCCGCCGAGACGCCGCCGCGCGCGGGCCTCGGTGACGCGATCCGCACCTGGTGGGAAGGGCTGTCACGGCCCGCGCAGTGGGCCGTCGGCGTGCCCGCGATCATCGCGCTGGCGCTGCTGCCGCTGTTCCCGCCCTCGTTCCTCGACACCCCGAACTACAACTTCGGCCTGGTGATGGCCGAGTTCGCGATGTTCGCGCTGATCGCCATCGGCCTGAACGTGGTGGTCGGCCAGGCGGGCCTGCTCGATCTCGGCTATGTCGGCTTCTACGCCGTCGGCGCCTACACCGTCGGCTTGCTGACCAGTCCGAACAGCCCGTGGAACCAGACCGACGGCGGCTGGCTCGACCCGAGCTGGGCCTGGCTCGCCTGCCTGCCGCTGGCGATCCTGGTGACCGCGGTGTCCGGCCTGATCCTCGGCTCGCCGACGCTGCGGTTGCGCGGCGACTACCTGGCCATCGTCACCCTAGGCTTCGGTGAGATCGTGCGGCTGCTGGCCGACAACCTGCACGAGCTGACCAACGGCAGCCTCGGCCTGTCCGGCGTGGCCTACCCGCACATCGGCGAGTCCGAGGAGAAGCCCAACGGCGTGTTCTCCGCGGGCAACACCGGCGACCCGGACAGCGCCAATCTGCTCGACCGCGCCAGCTACGGCACCTACTGGTTCTGGTTCGGCCTGGCGATGGTGATCATCGTGCTGCTGATCGTGGGCAACTTGGAGCGCAGCCGGGTCGGCCGCGCCTGGGTGGCCATCCGCGAGGACGAGGACGCCGCCGAGGTCATGGGCGTGCCCGCCTTCAAGTTCAAGCTGTGGGCGTTCACCATCGGCGCCGCCATCGGCGGGCTGTCCGGGGCGATCTACGCCGGGCAGGTGCAGTTCATCAATCCCACCGGCTTCAACATCATCAACTCGATGCTGTTCCTGTGCGCGGTGGTCATCGGCGGCCAGGGCAACAAGCTCGGCGTGATCTTCGGCGCGTTCATCATCGCCTACCTGCCCAAGCGGCTGACCTCGGTGAACCTGGTGGACAGCGAGTCGACCGGTTACCTGTGGCTCGGTGTGACGGTGGTGGTATTCGTCGGCCTGCTCGTGCTGTGGAAGTTCCGCGGCGGGCAGTTGCTCGGCTGGGCGCGCACGCTGACCATCTCGGCCATGGTGTTCACCGGCGTGATGAGCGCTCTGCTGCTCGGCAGTGTGCTGCTGTTCCGGCAGGGCGGCGCACAGTCGCTGGGCGATCTCAAGTATCTGTACTTCGGCATCGCCTTGGTGGTGATGATGATCCTGCGCCCGCAAGGGCTGTTCCCGGTGCGGCAGAAGCTGCTCGCCTACGGCAGGCAGGTGTACCAGGCCGTGCGCAGATCCACGGTCGGCGAGCCGATCGGAGAAGGCAAGTGACCGGGCCGGGCGCGGGTGACGCGCTGTTCGACAACGAGGACATGGCGGCCGGTTACGCCGCAGAACCGGAGGCCAGGAGCGCAGGCGAGGTCGACGTGACCGCGGTGATCCCGCAGCTGGCCGACGAGGAGGCCGTCGCCGAGGTCGTCGCCCCGCACCGGGCGTTCGAGACCGAGGTCGGCGAGCCGCTGCTGCGCACCGAGGACCTGACCGTGCGCTTCGGCGGCCTGACCGCCCTCGACGCGGTGAACTTCGAGATCCGCCGCGGCGAGATCCTCGGCCTGATCGGCCCCAACGGCGCGGGCAAGACCACCTGCTTCAACGCCATCACCGGCGTCTACACGCCCTCGGCGGGGCAGGTCTACTTCGACGGCAAGCCGCTGAAGAAGACCAAGCGCAACGCCATCACCCGCCTCGGCATCGCCCGCACCTTCCAGAACGTGCGGCTGTTCGGCGAGATGACGGCGCTGGAGAACGTGGTGGTCGGCACCGACGCCAGGCACAAGACCTCGGTGCCGGGCGCGATCTTCCGCACCCCGCGTCATCGCCGGGAGGAACGCGACGCCATCGAACGCGGCATGGCCCTGCTCGAGTTCGTCGGCATCGCCCCGCGCGCGGTGGAGAAGGCCCGCAATCTCAGCTACGGCGACCAGCGCAGGCTGGAGATCGCCCGCGCGCTGGCGACCGAACCGAAGCTGCTGTGCCTGGACGAGCCCGCGGCCGGGTTCAATCCCAGCGAGAAGGCGGCGCTGATGGATCTGATCCGCAAGATCCGCGACGACGGTTTCACCGTGCTGCTCATCGAGCACGACATGCGGCTGGTCATGGGGGTGACCGACCGGATCGTGGTGCTCGAGTTCGGCCGCAAGATCGCCGACGGGCTGCCCTCGGAGATCCGCGACGACCCGGCGGTCATCGCGGCCTATCTCGGCGTGCCCGACGAGGAGGTGACCGGCAAGTCCGCCGGGAACGGAGCCTCGGGCCGGGCGGCGCAGACCGGCGGCTCGGCCGGGACGCCCGCGACGCCGCCCGCGCAGCCGTCGAGCGCGCCCTCACCCGCCGACTATCCGACGCAGAAGCTGCCGATCACCAAGCCGGGCGGCGGTCCGTCGGTGGAGGTCTCCGAGCCCGCTCCCGAGCCGCCGTCGCCCGAGCCCGAGCCCGCGCCCGCCGCGCCGAAGCCGAGCGGTCCGCCGCTGCTCGAGGTGACGGACATGGTGGTCAACTACGGCCGCATCCAGGCGCTGCACGGCATCTCGCTGAGCGTGGCCGAGGGCGAGCTGGTGACCCTGCTCGGCGCCAACGGCGCGGGCAAGACCACCACCATGCGCGCGTTGTCGGGCCTGTTGCCGCTCACCCGCGGCCGCATCACCTTCCAGGGGCGCGACATCACCACCATGAAGGCGCACGACCGCGTGGTCGAAGGCCTCATCCAGGCCCCGGAGGGCCGGGGCGTGTTCCCCGGCATGACGGTCCAGGAGAACCTCGACATGGGGTGCTACGGGCGGACCTTCGCGAAGAAGGCCGACTACGAGCAGACCCTGGAGTGGGTGTTCGAGTTGTTCCCCCGGCTGCTGGAGCGTCGCAAGCAGGTGGGTGGCACACTCTCCGGCGGCGAGCAGCAGATGGTGGCCATCGGCCGCGCTCTGATGGCGAGGCCGAGGCTGCTGCTGCTCGACGAGCCGTCCATGGGTCTGGCGCCGATGGTGATCCAGCAGATCTTCCGCATCATCAGCCAGATCAACGAGCAGGGCACCACGGTGCTGCTGGTGGAACAGAACGCCCAGCAGGCGCTGGCCCGCAGCGACCGCGCCTACATCCTGGAGACCGGGTCGGTGACCAAGACCGGCACCGGCGCGGAACTGCTGACCGACCCGTCGGTCAAGTCCGCCTATCTCGGTGTCGCATGAGGCGCGGCACGGCATGCGGCGCGCGGTGACATGAGTCGCCCTGAGTGGTGAGC
>NZ_JARWRU010000445.1 GCF_029867845.1 Nocardia farcinica
TGGGCGGCCTGGTTCGCGGGCGTGACCCGCACCCCCTTCGGTGTTCCTGTCGACCCGGAGGTGGCCTGGATGAACGCCGTGTCCGAGGGGGCGGGCAGCCGGGGCGCGCGGGCGGGGGTGGCCGGGTCCGTCGCCGCGGCGTGCAGCACGGCGCCGTCGATCGCGGCGACCCCGGCGGGCAGTTCCGCCGCGGCCGACACCGCGCCGGGGGCGATGACGGCGGCGGGCCGCAGGTAGCCCAGCAGCGCCCTGACCCGCCCGTGGAAGACCTCCGCCGACCCGAAGCCGCCCGGCGGCGCGGTGGCCGTCGGGATCGCGCCGAGCACCAGCGCGCCGAAGAAGGCGGTCAGGAAATCCGGGGAGGTGGGCAGCCCCAACAGCACCCGGTCACCCTCGCCGACGCCCGCCTCGGCGAGCACGGTGGCCGCGCGGCAGGCGGCGGGAACGAGATCGTCGTGACGCCACCGGATGTCGGCGTCGTCGGGATCGGCGCCACGATCAGGGACGAAGATCGTGGCCGCGGCGTCGGACCCGCGCTCGGCGTGGACGAGCAGCGCGTGCACGATGCTCGGGTGTGGAACGGGCAGCGCGGGGGTCACAGTTCCTCCCTGAGGTAGGCGACGATGTCGGCGACGGTGTTCAGGCCCGCCGCGGCGTCCTCGGGGATGTCGATCCCGAACGCGCGCTCGAGCTGGATGGTCAATTCGATGGCGGTCGGCGAGTCGAGGCCGTAGTCGATCATTCGGGTGGCCGGGTCGATCTCGTCGGCCGCCACCCACAGCACCTCGCCGACGATCGCGCGCACCCGCGACTCGATCTCCGTGACGGAGCGGATATCCGGCGTCATCCGAACAACTTCCCTTCGCTGATGCAGGCGCGCACCGAATCCTCCAGATCGACCCCGTCACCGGTGTCGATGCGGTGGAATCCCACCTCGGGGAAGGCGACCGCGAGGGTCTCGCGCACCCGCAGGTAGCCCGCGCGCAGCGCGGCCAGGCGGTCGGCGGTCTCGTGGGCCTCGGTCGGACCGGTCCCGGAACGGGCCGCGCAGCGGGCCGCTGCCTGCTCCGGCGGGGTGTCCAGCCACAGCACCGCGTCCGGCAGCGTGGTGCGGAATCGGGCGGCGAACCCCGCGATCGAGTCGGTCACCTCCCGGCCGACCAGGTCGGCGATCTCCGACAGCAGCTTCCAGATGTCCGGGTCGCTGCCCAGGCGGTCCGCCTGTGCGCGCTGCCAGGCCAGGATGGTGTCGAAGGTGCCCGGCTCGTGCCGCTCCAGCACCGCGGCGATCTCGTGCTCGCGCTGGTGGCCGTCCCACTCCGGCCCGGCCAGCGCCACGTAGAGCGGGCCGTAGACGAGCAGCTCGATCAGCGGATGTCGTTCGAAGATCAGCACATCCGGGTCCCAGGTGTCCAGGAAGTGCCGTTCCACCGGTCCGAACAGCGTCATCTGCAGGTACATGGCGGTGGCCTTCATCTCCACGCTGGAGATCTCGTCGCACCCCACACTGAACGCCTTGAGCTGCCTGGACAGGTCGGTCAGCGGGACATCCCTGGTGTTGTGGAAATCGGGGCAGGTCATGGACGCGAACGCGCTCGGCCCGGCCGCGGGGGCGAGTTCGCGCAGCCGCGCCATGATCGAGGACTTGCCCGCGCCGTCGATGCCGACCACGGCCACCCGGTGGGTCATCGGTCGTCCTCCCGCAGTTGGGCCAGCACGGCCGAGGTCAGGTCGGCGGGCGGCGCGGTGCCGTCGAGGCGCACCCAGCCCAGCTCGTGCGATAGCGCGTCCAGCGCCTCGTGGCTGCGCTGCTGGAAGTCCAGGAACGCCTGTTCGTCGCCGTAGCCGCTCTCGTAGTCGCTGCGCATCCGCTTGCGGCCCAGCGCGTCGGCCGGGGAGACGGCCAGGTAGAAGGTGCGGTCCGGCTCGGGGAAGCCCGCGGTCAACTGCCGCAGCACGGCCGGGTCGCGGCCGTGGGCGACCTCGGTGGCGTAGAACTTGTACCAGTAGGCGTTGGCCAGCACTATGTCCGCGCCGCGGGCCGCGGCCAGATCCAGCGACAACTGCATGGCGTGGAACAGGAAG
>NZ_JARWRU010000446.1 GCF_029867845.1 Nocardia farcinica
CGATCTCCCGGCCCGGACGGGCGGGGAGATCGCATCGGAAGGTGTGCGGCTCAGACCGTGAAGCCGAGGGCGCGCAACTGCTCGCGGCCGTCGTCGGTGATCTTGTCCGGGCCCCACGGGGGCATCCAGACCCAGTTGATCTCCAGATCCTCGACCAGCCCGCTGCGCACCAGCGCGTTGCGCGACTGGTCCTCGATGACATCGGTCAGCGGACAGGCCGCCGAGGTCAGCGTCATGTCCAGCTTGGCCACGTCGTTCTCGACCCGCATGCCGTAGACCAGGCCGAGATCGACCACGTTGATGCCGAGCTCGGGGTCGACGACATCGCGCATCGCCTCCTCGAGGTCCTCGAGCAACTGCTGCTCCTCGGGCGAGGGCTCGGCCTGCGCGCCGGCCTCGGGCGTCGGCTGATCGGCCGCCGTCGTCTCACTCATGGGCGTTCCCCGTTTCCGCTCGCAAGGTTCGGTGCTGCGCTGTCGTTCGCACTGCCATTGTCCTCCGTGTCAGCGGCGTCCGTGCCAGCGGCGTCCTCCGTGTCAGCGGTGGCGTCCTCGTCTGCGACGATCCGCACCACCGCGTCCTTGAAGGCCATCCAGCCGAGCAGGGCGCACTTCACCCGCGCGGGGTACTTGGAGACACCCGACAGCGCGATGCCGTCGCCCAGCAACTCCTCGTCACCCTCGATGGTGCCGCGGCTCGAGATCATCTCGTTGAAGGCGTCCACCGTCTTCAACGCCTGCTGCACCGGCAGGCCGATGACCTGATCGGTGAGGATCGAGGTGGCGGCCTGGCTGATCGAGCAGCCCTGGCCGTCGTAGGAGACGTCGGCGACATCGCCGTCGACCAGGTGCACCCGCAAGGTCACCTCGTCGCCGCAGGTCGGGTTGACGTGGTGCACCTCGGCGCCGTACGGCTCACGCAGGCCCCGGTGATGCGGATGTTTGTAGTGGTCCAGGATGACTTCCTGGTACATCTGCTCCATGCGCATGGGCTCAGACCGCTCCGCTCACTCCGAAGAACTTCTGCGCCTTGCGCACCGCCGCCACCAGCTGGTCGACCTCGTCGAGGGTGTTGTAGACCGCGAAGGAGGCCCGCGCGGTGGCGGGCACGCCGAGGCGGCGCATCAGCGGCCACGCGCAGTGGTGCCCGACGCGGATCGCCACACCCTCGTCGTCGAGGATCTGGCCCACGTCGTGGGCGTGGATGCCGTCCACCACGAACGACACCGCGCCACCGCGCTCGACGTTCTCGGTGGGGCCGACGATCCGCACACCCTCGATGGCGCTCAGGCCCTCCAGCGCCGCGCCAGTGAGCGCGTGCTCGTGGGCGGCCACCGCGTCCATGCCGATGGCCTCGAGGTAGCGCACGGCCGCGCCGAGACCGACCACCTGGGAGGTCATCGGCACACCGGCCTCGAAACGCTGCGGCGGCGCGGCGTAGGTGGTCTTCTCCATGGTGACGGTCTCGATCATCGAGCCGCCGGTGATGAACGGCGGGGTGACCTCGAGCAGCGCGCGGCGGCCGTAGAGCACGCCGACGCCGGAGGGACCGAGCATCTTGTGACCGGAGAAGGCGGCGAAGTCCACGTCGAGGGCGCGGAAATCGACCGGCATGTGCGGCACCGACTGGCAGGCGTCGAGCACGGTCAGCGCGCCGACCGCCTTGGCCCGGCGCACCAGCTCGGCGACGGGAGCCACCGCACCGGTCACATTGGACTGGTGGGTGAAGGCCACGACCTTCGTCGCGGGCGACAGCTCCAGCGAGTCGAGGTCGATGCGCCCGTCGTCGGTGATGCCGTACCACTTCAGCGTCGCGCCGGTGCGCCGCGCCAGCTCCTGCCACGGCACCAGATTGGCGTGGTGCTCCAGCTCGGTGACGACGATCTCGTCGCCCGGGCCGACGTGATAGGGCGCGCGATCGTCGGCGAAGGAGTAGGTCACCAGGTTCAGCGACTCGGTCGCGTTCTTGGTGAACACGATATCCCCGGCGTCGACACCGACGAAACGAGCGATGTCGGCGCGCGCGCCCTCGTAGGCGTCGGTCGCCTCCTCGGCCAGCTGGTGGGCGCCGCGGTGCACCGCGGAGTTGCGTTCGGTCAGGAACTCGCGTTCGGCGTCGAGCACGCTCAGCGGCCGCTGCGAGGTCGCGCCGGAGTCCAGGTACACCAACGGTTTCCCGTCCCGGACCGTACGGCTCAGGATCGGGAAGTCGGCCCGGATGCGGGCCACGTCGAGTGTGTGGCCCGTGACAGGCGCAGCGGTCATATCAGGCTCCAGCGGTCGCGGTCTGAGTGAAGCGGACGTAGCCGTTGGCGTCGAGTTCCTCGGCGAGTTCCGGGCCGCCCTCGGCGACGATGCGGCCGCCGACGAACACGTGCACGAACTCCGGCTGGATGTAGCGCAGGATGCGGGTGTAGTGGGTGATCAGCAGCACGCCGCCGTTCTCCCGCTCCCGGTAGCGGTTCACGCCCTCGGACACGATGCGCAGCGCGTCGACGTCCAGGCCGGAGTCGGTCTCGTCCAGGATGGCGATCTTCGGCTTGAGCAGCGCCAGCTGCAGGATCTCGTGGCGCTTCTTCTCGCCGCCGGAGAAGCCCTCGTTGACGCTGCGCTCGGCGAAGGCGGGGTCGATCTCGAGCTCGCTCATCGACTCCTTCACCTCCTTGACCCAGTGGCGCAGCTTGGGGGCCTCGCCGCGCACGGCGGTCGCGGCGGTACGCAGGAAGTTCGACATCGAGACGCCGGGCACCTCGACCGGGTACTGCATGGCCAGGAACAGGCCTGCACGCGCTCGCTCGTCCACCGACATCTCCAGCACGTCCTCACCGTCGAGGGTGATCGAACCGGAGGTCACGGTGTACTTCGGGTGGCCGGCGATGGCGTAGGACAGCGTCGACTTGCCCGAGCCGTTGGGGCCCATGATGGCGTGCGTCTCACCGGAGCGGATGGTGAGGTTCACGCCGTTGAGGATCTTGATGGGCTCACCGGACTCGTCGGGGTTGGCGACCTCGGCGTGCAGATCCTTGATTTCCAGGGTGGTCATGGAGTTCCTTTGCGGGGAGGGAAGGTTCGTGGGTGTCAGGCGCCGATCGCGGCGAGTTCGGCCTCGATGGCCGCCTCCAGCCGCTCCCTGACCTCGGGCACCGCGATCTTCTGGATGATCTCGTGGAAGAAGCCGCGCACCACCAGGCGGCGGGCCGCCTCCTCGGGGATGCCGCGGGCGCGCAGGTAGAACAGCTGCTCGTCGTCGAAGCGACCGGTCGCCGAGGCGTGGCCGGCGCCGATGATCTCGCCGGTCTCGATCTCCAGGTTGGGCACCGAGTCGGCGCGCGCACCGTCGGTGAGCACCAGGTTGCGGTTCAGCTCGAAGGTGTCGGTGCCCTCGGCGGCCGCGCGGATCAGCACGTCGCCGACCCAGACCGTGCGCGCGTCGCCCTTCGGCGAATCCGGGTCGCCCTGCAGGGCGCCCTTGTACAGCACGTTGGACTTGCAGTGCGGCACCGCGTGGTCGACCAGCAGGCGCTGTTCGAAGTGCTGACCGGCGTCGGCGAAGTACAGGCCGAGCAGCTCGGCGTCGCCGCCGGGGCCGTCGTACTTCACGGTGCCGGTCAGGCGCACCAGGTCGCCGCCCAGGGTGACCGCGGCGTGCCGCAGGGTGGCGTCGCGGCCGAGCCGGGCGTGGTGGGCGGTGGCGTGCACCGCGTCGTCGGCCCAGTCCTGGATCACGACCACGTCGAGGCGGGCGCTGTCGCCGAGCACGAACTCCACGTTCTCGGCCACGGTGCCGCTGCCGCGGTAGTCGATCACCACGGTGGCGACGGCGAAATTGCCGAGCCGGATCTGCAGGTGACCGTAGGCGGTCCGGCCCGCGCCCGGGCCGGTGACCGTCACGGTGACGGGCTGGCCGAGTTCGACCTCGCTGCCGATCGACACCACGGTGGCGGTCTCGAAGCCGGAGTAGGCCTGCGCCGCGACCCGGTCGGCCGGCACACCGGCGGCGCCGAGGCGCTCGTCGGCGCGGTCGACGGTCTCGGTGGTCACGCCGTCGGCCGGGGTCACCTCGACGGTGATCCGCCCGTCGCGCACGGCGCTGCCGTCGTGCAGGCCGCGCAGGCGACGCAGCGGGGTGAAACGCCACGCCTCGTCACGACCCGATGGCACCTCGAACGCGTTCACGTCGAAGGAGGTGAACACCTCGCCCTTGTTGACGGCGGGCGTGCGAGTCTCGGCGGCTTCGGCAAGGTTGGAAGGAAGCACGGCGGTTTTGCTGGATTCGCTCACAGGCTCGCTCATTTAGCCGACGGCTCCTTCCATCTGCAGTTCGATCAGGCGATTGAGTTCCAGGGCGTACTCCATCGGGAGCTCCTTGGCGATCGGCTCGACGAAGCCGCGCACGACCATCGCCATCGCCTCGTCCTCGGTCAGGCCGCGGCTCATCAGGTAGAACAGCTGGTCCTCGGACACCTTGGAGACGGTGGCCTCGTGGCCCATCGTCACGTCGTCCTCGCGGATGTCGACGTAGGGGTAGGTGTCGGAGCGGCTGATGGTGTCGACCAGCAGCGCGTCACACTTGACCGTGGACTTCGAGCCGTGCGCGCCCTTGTTGACCTGGACCAGGCCGCGGTAGGAGGCCCGGCCGCCGCCGCGCGCCACCGACTTGGACACGATGGTCGAGGAGGTGTGCGGCGCCAGGTGCAGCATCTTCGCGCCGGTGTCCTGGTGCTGGCCCTCGCCGGCGAAGGCGATGGAGAGCACCTCACCCTTGGCGTGCTCACCGGTCATCCAGACCGCCGGGTACTTCATGGTGACCTTGGAACCGATGTTGCCGTCGATCCACTCCATGGTCGCGCCCGCCTCGGCCTTGGCCCGCTTGGTGACCAGGTTGTAGACGTTGTTCGACCAGTTCTGGATCGTGGTGTAGCGGCAGCGGCCGCCCTTCTTGACGATGATCTCCACGACCGCGGAGTGCAGCGAGTCGGACTTGTAGATCGGCGCGGTGCAACCCTCGACGTAGTGCACGTAGGCGCCCTCGTCGACGATGATCAGGGTGCGCTCGAACTGGCCCATGTTCTCGGTGTTGATCCGAAAGTAGGCCTGCAGCGGGATGTCGACGTGCACGCCCGGCGGCACGTAGATGAACGAGCCGCCCGACCACACCGCGGTGTTCAGCGCGGAGAACTTGTTGTCACCGGCGGGGATGACCGAGCCGAAGTACTGCTGGAAGATCTCCGGGTGCTCCTTGAGACCGGTGTCGGTGTCGAGGAAGATCACGCCCTGTGCCTCCAGGTCCTCGCGGATCTGGTGGTAGACGACCTCCGACTCGTACTGCGCGGCCACACCGGCGACCAGACGCTGCTTCTCCGCCTCGGGGATGCCCAGCTTGTCGTAGGTGTTCTTGATGTCCTCGGGCAGCTCTTCCCAGGAGGTGGCCTGCTTCTCCGTCGAGCGCACGAAGTACTTGATGTTGTCGAAGTCGATGCCGTCGAGATTCGAGCCCCAGTTCGGCATCGGCTTGCGATCGAAGATACGCAGCGCCTTGAGCCGCTGCTCGAGCATCCACTCCGGCTCGTTCTTCTTGGCCGAGATGTCGCGTACGACAGCCTCGGACAGGCCGCGCGTCGCACTGGCGCCCGCCTCGTCGGGGTCGGCCCAGCCGTACCCGTACTTGCCCAGCGAGGCGATGGTCTCTTCCTGGGTCAGGGGCGCGGCGTCGGGGGCGACGGCATTGCTGCCGGCCGCTGCGGTCGTCGTCATTCGGCACTCCTTCCGGAGTCGTTCGGAGCTGCCGCCGCGGGCAGTGCGGCGGTGGGGGAAACAGCTTGCTCGGATGATGCTGTGCTCGTCGGCGGTGTTCTCGTCGGCGGTGTTCTCGGAGCCGCCACCGGGAGCAGCGGTACGTGGGTGGTGCACGCGCAGTCGCCGTTGGCGATGGTCGCCAGGCGCTGCACATGGGTGCCGAGCACCTCGCGCAGGACCTCGAGCTCGGCGTCGCACAGTTGCGGGAACTCCTCGGCCACGTGCGCGACCGGGCAGTGGTGCTGGCAGATCTGCACGCCCGCGCCCACCTTGCGGGTGGAGGCGGCGAACCCGGACCCGGTGAAGGCCTCGGCCAATTCCTCGGCCTTGGCCTCGGTGCGTTCCGGGGTGTGCTCGGTGACCGGCTCGATGCCCGCCACGATGGTGCGGGCCCGGCTGCGCGCGAAATCGGTGATGGCCTGCTCGCCGCCGATCTCGCCGAGCCTGCGGATCGCCGCGCCCGCGAGATCGTCGTAGGCGTGGCCGAGCTGCCCGCGCCCCGCGGCGGTGAGCTGGTACCGCTTGGCCGGACGACCACGCCCCTTGCGCTGCCACGCGGCCGCGCGCACCGCCCTGGCCTGGCCTGATTCGATCAGCGCGTCCAGGTGCCTGCGCACCCCGGCGGGGGCGAGACCGAGCCGGTCGCTGATGGCCGTCGCGGTGATCGGCCCCTCTTCCAGCAGCAGCTGGACGATGGCCGCGCGGGTGTGCCCCTCGGGCGCGGCCGACAACGCGGCGCCGGTCGTCGCGCGACCGGTTCCGGCATCGTCCTTCCGCAAACCCACGGTTTTCACAACATCAGTGTGGCGGAATTCCTTCCCGAAATCTAATAAGGGTGACCTCAGAAAACGCCGTGATCGGCTGCGAGCTTCGCCACAGTCGTGGCGGGCGACGGGCGCGCACTAGGCTCCTCCGCGTGGCGGTACTGGAGGGCGCGCGGCGCAAGACACTGGCTCTGGGGCGCCGGGCACTCGGACTCGACGTGCCCGCCGCCGATCACACCATCGCGGTGCTGCATCGTGACGAGCGGGAGGTCCCCGAGCTCGACCGACGAGAAGTGGTCCAGCTGGACCGGATCCGGCTGCTCGGCGCGACCGGCACCGTCCTGATGGCCATCAGCGCGCTCGGCATCGGCGCGCAGCCGGTGCACCAGAATCCCACCTCCGGCGTGCGCGTGCTCGGATTCTTCGCCCGCGCGCACACCGGCTCGCTGGCCATGTGCATGATCGGCGCGGTGGTCGTCGTGCTGGCCTGGTTGCTGCTCGGCCGCTTCGCCATCGGCAATTTCGCCGGCACGCCCCGGCACCGGCTGACCCGCTCGCAGATGGACCGCACGCTGCTGCTGTGGATCATCCCGCTCAGCGTGGCCCCGCCGCTGTTCAGCAACGACGTCTACTCCTACCTGGCGCAGAGCGAGATCGCCGCGCGCGGCATCGACCCGTACAAGGAGGGCCCGGTCGCGGGCCTGGGCATCGACAACGTGCTCACCAACAACGTGCCGACCATCTGGCGCGACACTCCCGCGCCGTACGGCCCGCTGTTCCTGTGGGTCGGCCGCGGCATCGCCGAGCTGACCGGCGACAACATCATTCTCGGCGTCTGGGTGCACCGGGCGCTGGCGCTGGCGGGCGTGGCGTTGATCGTGTGGGCGCTGCCTCGGCTGTCGGTGCGTTGCGGGGTGGCGCCGGTGGCGGCGCTGTGGCTGGGCGCCGCCAATCCGCTCGTGCTGTTCCACCTGGTCGGCGGCGTGCACAACGACGCGCTCATGATCGGCCTGATGCTGGCCGGCGTGGAGTTCACGCTGCGCGCCATCGAGGACTGCGCGGAATTCGACGGGCGAGCCTACGCGCTGCTGGTCGGCGGCGCGCTGGCGATCGCGCTGTCCTCGTCGATCAAGATCACCTCGATCATCGCCATGGGATTCGTCGGCATGGCGCTGGCCAGACGCTGGGGCGGCGGCCCGCGCGCGCTGTTCACCGCGGCGGCGCTGTTGTGCGCGATAGCGCTCGGGGCGACGCTGTTCGTCTCCGCGGCCAGCGGTCTCGGCTTCGGCTGGGTGCACACCCTCAACACCGCGAGCGCCGTGCGCAGCTGGATGTCGCTGCCCACCGCGGTCGGGGTGATCACCGGCTTCGGCGGCGTGCTGCTCGGACTCGGCGACCACACCACCGCGTTGCTGAGCATCACCCGCCCGATCGCGGCCGCGGCCGCCGCCTTCATCACCGTGCGCATGCTGGTGGCCACCGGCACCGGGCGGTTGCACCCGGTCGGGGCGCTCGGCGTCTCGCTCGGCGCGATCGTGCTGCTGTTCCCCGTGGTGCAGCCCTGGTACCTGCTGTGGGCCATCGTGCCGCTGGCGGCATGGGCCACCCGGCCGGTCTTCCGGTTGCCCGCGGTGGCGCTGTCGGCGGTGGTCAGTGTGCTGCAGATGCCGCGCGGCGCCGACCTCGAGGTGTTCCAGATCGTCGGGGCGGCGATCGCGACCACCGTGGTGTGCGTGTTGTTCATCGTGCTCACCCGCAACGCGCTGCCCTGGCGCGCGCCGACGGGGGTGTCGGCTCGGTCACAGCCGAGCACGGCTTACGGTGTCTGTTCGTGAGCGCAGCCACCGGACCCGCTGTACGCGTGCAGGACGTCGTCAAACACTACGGCGACACCGCCGCCGTCGACGGTCTCGGTTTCGAGGTCGAGCAGGCGCAGGTGCTGGCGCTGCTCGGCCCCAACGGCGCGGGCAAGACCACCACCGTGGAGATGTGCGAGGGCTTCGTCCGCCCCGACGCCGGGAGTGTGCGGGTGCTCGGCCTCGACCCGATCGCCGACTCCGAGCGGCTGCGCCCGCGCATGGGCGTGATGTTGCAGGGCGGCGGGGCCTACCCCGGCTCGCGCGCCGGGGAGATGCTCGATCTGGTCGCCTCCTACTCCGCCCAAACGCGCGACCCGGACTGGCTGCTCGACGTGCTCGGCCTGCGCGACAACCGCAAGACCCCCTACCGGCGGCTGTCCGGCGGCCAGCAGCAGCGGCTGGCGCTGGCCTGCGCGCTGGTCGGCCGCCCGGAGATCGTCTTCCTCGACGAGCCGACCGCGGGCCTGGACGCCCAGGCGCGGCTGATCGTCTGGGAACTCATCGACGCCCTGCGCCGCGACGGGGTGAGCGTGGTGCTGACCACGCACATGATGGACGAGGCCGAGCAGCTCGCCGACCAGCTGGTCATCATCGACCACGGCCGCATCGTCGCCTCCGGCACGCCCGCCGAGGTGACCGCGCACGGCGCCGCGGGCCAGCTGCGTTTCACCGCGCCGCCCCGGCTGGACCTGGAGCTGCTGCGCACCGCGCTGCCCGAGGGATTCACCCCGCGCGAGGTCTCCCCCGGCTCCTACCTGCTGGAGGGCGAGATCGACCCGCAGGTGCTGGCCACCGTCACCTCCTGGTGCGCGAGAATGAACGTGCTGGCCACCGACATCCGCATCGACCAGCGCAGGCTCGAAGACGTCTTCCTCGAACTGACCGGACGGGACCTGCGATGACCCAGCACGACCTGACCACGAACCGCTTCGCGGCAGGCACCTTCGCCCCCGGCCCGCGCCCGAGCACGCGCGCGGCCATGCTCGCCGCGCAGACCCGGCTCGAGCTCAAGCTGCTGCTGCGCAACGGCGAGCAGTTGCTGCTCACCATGCTCATCCCGATCACTCTGCTGGTCGGGCTGACCCTGCTGCCCTTCGGCGATGTCGCCGACGCCAAGGTCGACACCATCGTGCCCGCGGTGATGATGGTGGCGGTCATGTCGACCGCCTTCACCGGCCAGGCCATCGCGGTCGGCTTCGACCGCCGCTACGGCGCGCTCAAACGGCTCGGCGCCACCGCGCTGCCGCGCTGGGGCATCATCGCGGGCAAGTGTGCGGCGGTGCTCATCGTGGTGGTGTTGCAGGCGGTGTTGCTCGGCGCGATCGGCGTGGCCCTCGGCTGGCGGCCCGGCCTCGGCGGGCTGGCGCTCGGCGCGGTGATCATCGCGCTCGGCACGGCCGTGTTCGTGGCGATGGGCCTGCTGCTCGGCGGCACCCTCAAGGCCGAGATCGTGCTGGCGCTGGCCAACATCCTGTGGTTCGTCATGCTCGGCATCGCGAGCATCGTCTTCACCTCCGACGACCTGCCGACCGTGGTGGACGTGCTGGTGCGGCTGGTGCCGTCGGGCGCGCTGGCCGAGACCTTGGAGCAGGCGCTGAAGGGCGCGGTCGACCTGTTCGGCGTGGCGGTGCTGACGGTGTGGGGCCTGGTCTGCGGGGCGCTGGCGGCGCGCTGGTTCCGCTTCGAGTAGGGCGCGCCACATCTAACGACGCCATGTAGTAGACCGGGTGCGAGCGCCTTCGCGCCGATGGCTACCATCGTCGGGTGCTGTATCGCGCCTTCCTGGGACTCGTCGACAAGCTCCCACTGCCCTCGCTGCGGACACAGCGGCTGATCGCCCTGGCGGTCCTGCTCAGCCAGGCGGGCATCTCGGTGACCGGCGCGATCGTGCGCGTCACCGCCTCCGGTCTCGGCTGCCCCACCTGGCCGCAGTGCTTCCCCGGCTCGTTCACCCCGGTCGGGGTCGGCGAGGTCGAGGTCATCCATCAGGCGGTCGAGTTCGGCAACCGGATGCTGACCTTCCTGGTCACCCTGTTCGCCGCGCTGGTGGTGCTCGCGGTGACCCGCGCCCGCCGCAGGCGCACGGTCCTCGTCTACGCCTGGCTCATGCCGGGCGGCACGGTGGTGCAGGCGATCATCGGCGGCATCACGGTGCTGTCCGGGCTGCTGTGGTGGACCGTCGCGGTGCACCTGCTGGCCTCGATGGTCATGGTGTGGCTGGCGACGGTGCTCTACGCCCGCATCGGCGAACCCGACGACGGGCAGACCGTGACCCACGCGCCCGCCCCGCTGCGCTGGCTGACCGTGCTCGCCGGCGTCGCGCTGTCGGCGGTGCTGATCTCGGGCACCACGGTGACCGGCGCGGGCCCGCACGCGGGCGACAAGAGCATCGACCGCGTGGTCGAGCGGCTCGAGGTGGAGATCGTCACCCTGGTGCACCTGCATTCGCAGCTGCTGGTGGGCTATCTCGCGCTGCTGATCGGGCTCGGCTTCGGTCTCTACGCCGTCGGCATCACGCGCGCGATCCGCACCAGGCTGTTCGTCCTGCTCGGCCTGGTCTGCGGGCAGGCGTTGATCGGCATCGTGCAGTACTGGACGAATGTTCCCGAGGTGCTGGTGGTGTTGCACGTCGGCGGTGCGGCCGCGGGGGCCCCCGGCCCCCCCGCGCGGGGGGGGGGGGGGGGCCCCCCCACAAACCCCGCCCCGGGGGGGGCACCCCCCCCCTGCCGCGGGACC
>NZ_JARWRU010000447.1 GCF_029867845.1 Nocardia farcinica
CGTGCGCTGGCCCGCGTCTACGGACCCGGCCGCGAGGCGCGCCGCCCGCTCGGCGTCGGCTCGCTCAAGTCCAATCTCGGCCACACCCAGGCCGCGGCGGGGGTCGCGAGCATCATCAAACTGGTGCTGGCGCTACGGCACGAGCGCATCCCCGCCACGCTGCACGCGCACCAGCCCTCCCCACACGTCGACTGGACGGGCAGCGGCATCGCCGTGCAGGCCGAACCGATGCCGTGGCCGGCGGGGGAGCGACCGCGCCGGGCCGGTGTCAGCGCGTTCGGCCTCAGCGGCACCAACGCCCACCTGATCCTCGAGCAGGCGCCGCCGGTCCCCGCCCCCGCACCCGCGGCCGGGCCGGGGACCTCCGGCGACCGGATCGTCCTGTTGCCGATCTCCGCGCGCAGCGAGGCGGCACTGCACGGCCAGGCCCGGCGCCTGCGCGACCTCGTCCTCTCCGACCGGACGCTGGCGCCGGGACCGGTGGCCCGCTCGCTGGCCTTCGAACGCACCCGCTTCGAGCGTCGCGCGGTGGTGGTCGCCGCCGACCGCGACGGCATGGTCACCGGCCTGACCGACCTGGTGGAGGGCCGCGCCTCCGCGCATGCCGTGGCCGGTGACGGGGCTGTGCTCACCCACGGCAGGACCGCCTTCGTCTTCCCCGGCCAGGGCGGCCAGTGGGTCGGCATGGCCCGCGACCTGCTCATCCGAGACGAGGACTTCCGCGCCGAATTCCTGCACTGCGACAAGGAGTTCGCCGCGTTGCTCGGCTGGTCGCTCGCCGACCGGCTGACCGCGATGACCGCCGCCGACCTGATCGACTTCCCGGTCGTGCAGCCGTTGCTGTTCGCCACCATGGCCGCGCTGGCGGCGTCCTGGCGGGCGGCGGGCGTGGTGCCGGACGCGGTGGTCGGCCACAGCCAGGGCGAGATAGCCGCCGCCTACTGCGCGGGCGCGCTCGAACTCCGCGACGCCGCCCGCATCGTGGTCACCCGCAGCAGGCTGATGAGCGAGATCACCCAGCCCGGCGCGATGGCGGTGGTGGGTCTGCCCGCCGACCGGGTGACGGCACGACTCGCCGCTCTCGACGGCCGGGTCTCCGTCGCCGCGGTGAACGTGCCCCGCTCCACCGTGGTGGCGGGGGAGCAGCAGGCCGTGACGGAACTACTCGCCGACCTGGACCGCGAGGGCGTCTACACCAGGCTCGGCGCGTCCGGGCCGGGATTCGCCGGACACTGCCGCCTGATCGAATCCATCCGCGAGCCGCTGAACGGCGAACTGGCCGATATCACGGGGAACAACCCGGTCACGCAGTGGTATTCGACTGTTTCCGGCGCACCGGTCGGCGGTGAGCAGACCGATCCGCGCTACTGGTACCGCAATGCCCGCGAGACCGTCCGGTTCGCCGAGGCGGTCCGGTCGATGATCGCCGACGGCTTCCGGTACTTCGTGGAACTCGGTGTGCACCCCTCCCTCACCGCGGCGGTGCAGGCGGTCGCGGAGGAACAGGGGCGCGAGGTGGTGGCGGTCGGTTCGCTGGTGCGCGACGAGGACGGCCCCGCCTGCCTGGCACGAGCCAGGGCACAGCTGTATGTGGCCGGGCACGAACTCGACTGGGCCGCGCTGCTGCCCGAATCCGGCCGTGTCGACCTGCCCACCTATGCCTTCGACGAGCGCCGGTTCTGGACCGAGTCGATCCGTCACGGTGACGCGCTCAACCCCGGCGAATCCCTCGGGCACCCGATCCTCGGCGCGGCCGTGCCCGACCCGGAGACCGGCGGGGTGACGCTGACCGGGCGGATCTCGCGCGGTCGGCAGCCATGGGTCGGCGACCACGCAGGCCCCGGCGCGGTGCTGATTCCCGGCGCCGCACTGGTCGAGATGGCGGTGCGCGCGGGCGACGAGGTCGGCACGCCGTTGGTGCGTGAGCTGGTGCTGCGGGCCCCGCTGCTGGTCCCGGACCGGGAGGCCGTGCGGGTGCAGGTGGTGGTCGGCGGGGAGGACACCGCCGGTGAGCGCACCGTGCGCGTCTACGGGCGCGAGGATCGCGATCCCGATCCGGCATGGACGCTGCACGCCGAGGGACGGTTGGCCGAAGCGGCGGAATCGTCGGCGGCACGGACCGGCCGACCCCCGGCGGTCTTCGGTGCGCCGGGCCCGGTGGCGCAGTGGCCACCCAGTGGTGCCGTCCCGGTCGACGTCGGCGAGCTGTACGCCCGGCTCGCCGCCCGTGGCCACCAGTACGGTCCCGCGTTCCGCGCCGTCCGCGCGGTGTGGCGGGTTCCGCTGGTCCCGGACGACTTCTACGCGGAAGTCGAACTCGACGAATCCGCCCACGGCGACGCCGCGACCTTCGGCATCCACCCGGCCCTGCTCGACGCGGCCCTGCACGCCACCACCCTGTTCGCCGCCGACACCGGCAGCGCACTGCTGCCCTTCGTGTGGAGCGACGTGACGCTCACGGCCTCCGGTGCGACCGCGCTGCGCGTGCGGCTCACCCGATCCGGCCGGGACAGCATCGCCCTCACCGCCACCGATCCAGCCGGCCGCCCGGTGATCTCGGTCGGGTCGGTGCTGTCTCGCCCGGTCGGCGCGGTGCACTGGGCCACCGCCGCCCTCACGCCCGCGCACCGCAGGCTCTACACCGTGCGCTGGACTCCGCGCGAGCTGCCCGCCGTGTCGCGGGCGGGCACCGTCCATCACTGGGAGACAGCCGATCCCGCGCCGCTCGAATCGTTGCCCGCCGATTTCGTCCCCGCCGACATCGTGGTCGTGCCCGCTCGCACCGGCGGCTCCCCGCGAGCCGCCCACGACGCGGCACAGCACATGCTGGCCACCCTGCAACAGCTCCTCGCCGATCCCCGCTTCGAGCGCAGCAGCATCGTCGTGCAGACCAGCGGCGCGGTCGCGCTGCCCGGCGACGAGGCTCCCGACCCCGCGGGCGCGGTCGTCTGGGGGCTGGTGCGCTCGGCGCAGTCCGAGAACCCCGGCCGGATCGTGTTGCTCGATCTGGCCGGCGGGGCAGAGGAATCCGCGCCGACCGGCTCGGTCCCCCCGATCGGCCCGGCCGCGCTGCCCGGCCCCGTGGCGCCGATCGGTCCGGCCACACCGGCCGCCATCGATCTCACCGCGCTCGTGACCAGCGACGAACCGCAGTGGGCGATCCGCGCCGGCGTCGCCCATGTGCCCCGCCTGGCCCGCCTGCCGGAGCCGGCGAACACCACCGCGGGCCGCAGGCGGCTGGGCGATGGCGCGGTCCTGGTCACCGGTGCGCCGGGGCGGCTGGGGTCGGCGCTGGCCCTGCACCTGGCCGACGCCTACGGCGCCCGTGACCTGGTGCTGGTCAGCCGCCGCGGCATCGACGGTCCCGGCGGCGCCGCGCTGCGCGACGAACTCACCCGCCGTGGGGTCCGGGTGCGCTTCGAACGCTGCGACGTCACCGACCGCGCCGCCCTGGCGGCGCTGCTCGCCGACCTGCCGCTGCCCGGCGTGGTGCACGCCGCCACGGTCCTCGACGACGGCACCCTCGGCGCCCTCACCCCCGAACGTCTCGACGCCGTCCTGCGTCCGAAGGTCGACGCCGCGCAGCATCTGCACGAACTCACCGCCGACCGCGCGTTGTCGCTGTTCGTGCTGTTCTCGGCGGCGGGCAGCCTGTTCGGCACCCCCGGCCAGGCCAACTACGCGGCGGCCAACGCCTATCTCGACGCGCTGGCCGCGCACCGGCGCCGCCTCGGCCTGCCCGCGCAGGCGCTGGCCTGGGGCGCGTGGGAGGTGGACATGCACGAGCACATGTCCCAGGCCGACATCCGCCGCATCACCCGTGCCGGTGTGCGGGCGTTCTCGGTGCCCGAGGGCATGGCCTGCTTCGACGCCGCCCTGCGGGTGGACGAGCCGGTCGTCGTACCGCTGCTGCTTGACGCCGACGCACTGCGGCGCGGGTCCGACCTGCCGCCGCTGGTGCGCGGACTCGTGCGCGGCCGGGCCAGGCGGGCGACGGCCGAGCGCGGCGCGGGGCAGACCACGGCGGGCACCGGTTTCGCCGAACGCCTGCGCGCCGCCTCCCGCGCCGAGGCCGTGGCGCTGGCCCGCGCCGCCGTCGCGGAGTGGACCGGCCGGGTGCTCGGCCACGACGGCGGCGACGCCGTGGCGCTGGACCAGAGTTTCCAGAGCCTCGGTCTCGACTCGCTCATGGCCGTGGAACTGCGCAACACGGTGCGCGAGCACACCGGCATCGTGGTGCCGCTCGGCGCGATCCTCGCCGACAGCGACCTGACCGCGCTCGCCGACCACCTCGTCGAGCAGATTCACGACGCGAGCTCAACGGCGCCGGCCGAGGCCGAGGCCGACGTGGCGCCCGAACTGGAGATCCTGCCGGTGACCAGGGACATGGTGCGCCTGCTTCGCACCGAGCAGCTGGGCATTCCCAGCGCGGCCCAGACCGGCGGCCTCGCTCTTCGCCTGCCCGCCGCGGTCACGCCCGCCGCCTACCGGCGCGCGCTCACCGTCCTCGCCGCTCGCCATGCCGCCCTGCGCACCACCATCCGCTCCGGCGAGCAGGGCAGGCACCTGGCGATCACCCGTGAGCCCGGCGTCCTCGGCGGCTGGCGACCCGTCGACGGCCGCGACGACGCGCTCGCCGCCGCCCCCTTCCGGGAACTGATGGCCGAGCCGTTCGACCTGGCGACCGGACCGCTGTGGCGGTTCGAACTGCTCGACGGCGGTGCGGCCGGGCAGATCCTGCTCATCGGCGCACATCACAGCATGAGCGACGTGCGATCGGTGCTGCTGGTCGCGGCCGAACTCGCCGCCGAGCTGTCCGGCCAAGGCACGCCCGGCGAGCCGCCGACCAATCGCGACGTGCACAGGCTGCTCTCGGCCCAGGCGGACGAGCCGGACACGGACCAGGAGTTCGTGACCCGGTGGCGGGAGGCGTTCACGGGCGCTCGCAGGCTCGAGCTCGGCGCGAACCGCCCCGCCGAACGCACCTACCGCGCGGGCGCGCTGGCGGTCGATCTGCCCGCCGGGCTGCACGAGCGGGTCGCCGAACGGGCACGCGAACTCGGCGTCACCCCCGCGGCGGTGTTCCTCGGCGCGCTCACGCTGTTCCTGTCCCGCCACACCCCGCCCCGGGACGGACTGTCCCGCCGCGACGGTGCCGACCGCTTCGCCCTCGCCGTCCCCGTGGACACCCGCATGCACGCCGACGCGAACGGCGCGGTCGGTTACTTCGGTGTGCCGGTGCCGTTCCCCGCCTCGGTCGAACCCGGCGAGGCGGTCGCCGACCTGGTGCGCCGCACCGGCGAACGGCTGCGCGGACTGCTCGTCCCCGGCGCGGGATTCGGCGACGTGCTGGCGACGCTGGCCGCCCAGGGGCTCTACCGCGAGAACGCCCCGCTGGTGGAGGTGTACTTCAACTACCTGCGCGCCCCCGCCGCCGCGGGCGGGGTCGAGCTGGTGCCGATGAGCACCGGCTACTCCGACCTGGACCTGATGGTGGCGGTGCTGCCGGACACCGGCCAGGTGTGGCTGACCTACAACAGCGACATCCTCGACGCGGCCGCCTGCGCCGACCTGGGCAGGCGGTACCTGGACACCGTCGCCGCCGTGACGGCCGACCCCGGTGCGCCCGCGGTCCTCCCCGGGGCCGGTGCGTCGCCGACCGGCACGCGCGTGGCCGTCGGCGCCACCTTCGCGCTCGGCAGGCTGCCCGAACTGCTGGCCGCCGCCTCGGCCGAGAGCGCCCCGGTCACCGTCGCCGAAGCGCCCTACCACCACCTGACCGCCGCCCTGCGCGATCCCTCCGGGGTGTTCGCGCAGCCGTCCACGGCTCTCGGCATCGCCCTGTTGCGTGCCTGCGATCTGGAACGATTCGGCGCGCTCAGCGACGAACTGCTCGCCGAACAGGCCGAGGAGTACCCGGCGGCGGTGCGCGCCCTGATCGAACGCACCCACCGGCCGCTGATCGTCGGCATCCTGCCCTCGCACCGGCCCGCACCACGACTGCTGGACTGGGAACGGAAGGTCGCCGAGCGCCTGCGCGCCGTCCCCGGCGTCGCGGTGCTGGACTCCGGGGAGTGGACCCGCCGCCACCGGGTGCCCGACGTCTTCGACGAACGTGCCGAAGTGCTCGCGCACCTGCCGTTCACCACCGAATTCCAGGCCGCCGTCGCCCTCGCCCTCGCCGACACCGTCGCCGCGGTCACCGAACCCGCGCCGAAAGTGATCGCCGTCGACGGTGACGACACCCTGTGGAGCGGCACCGCCAGTGAGATCGGTTCGGACGCCGTCGTCTTCGACGACGCCCGCCGCGCCCTGGCCGCCCGGTTGCGCCAGTGGCGCGCGGCCGGAACACTGCTCGCCCTGGTCAGCAACAACGACGAGGACGTGGTCCGCGCCATCCTCGACCGCGCCGACAGCCCCCTGCGCCACGACGACTTCGCGGCCGTCTCGGCGGGCTGGGACGACAAACCCACTCGCCTGGCGGAGCTGGCGGGCAGCCTGAACCTCGGTCTCGCCGACTTCGTGTATCTCGACGACAACCCCGTCGAAGTCGCCCGCGTGCGCGCGGCCCTGCCCGATGTACTCGCGCTGACCTGCCCGCCCGCCGAGGACCTGCCCGCCTTCCTCACCCGGCTCTGGCCGATGACCCCGATGGCCGCCACCGCCGAGGACCGGGCCCGCGCCGACTACTACCGGCAGGAACGCGCCCGCAAGGACGCCCGCGCGACCAC
>NZ_JARWRU010000448.1 GCF_029867845.1 Nocardia farcinica
GGGCGGTTCCGCGGGCCCCCCGCGCGGCCCCGCCGCTACGGGCGCCCCGCGGGGCGCCGCCCCCGTGGGAACCCCCGGCGCGGCCCCGCCCGGCCCCGGGACGGGCAAGGATTCCGGTCAGGCGGCGGGGGCGCGCGGGCAGGACGCCCAGGCGCAGGCCGGTCAGGGGGCCAACGGTCAGGGGGCCAACGGTCAGCCGCAGAACACCGCGCCGTCCGGTCAGGGCGGCGCCGCCCCGAGCGGCCAGGCGAGTTCGGGTCAGGGCAACGCGCCGCAGGGCGGCTCGGGTCAGGGCGAGCAGGGCCAGTTCAAGGAGGGCTGGTCGCAGCTACCGCAGCGGGAGCCGCAGTCGAATCTCTACCGGCCCGGCCAGTCCCCGGTGACGGGGCGGCCCAGCGGTGGCGGTCTCGGCGGCGGCCTGGCCGGTGGCGGTCTCGGTGGCGCCTCCAACGCGCGCACCACCGCAGACCTCGCGGCCAAGGCGGCGCGCAAGGAGGCCGCCATGGTCAAGTCCGTCGGCATCGACGGCCCGACCCGCAGCATCGCCCGTCCCGAGCTGATCAAGGACATGCCCGACCTGTCCGAGATCCGGCATCCGCTGCCTTCGGTGGAGCGGACCTCGCCCGCGTCGTCACCGCAGGCGCCGTCGGTCCCGGTGGCGGTGCCGGTCGCCGTGGCGGCGACCACGGGTGACCCGCTGCGCGCCACCGTGCAGATCCGCCGCATCGACCCCTGGTCGACGCTGAAGGTCTCGCTGGTCATCAGCGTCGCGCTGTTCTTCGTGTGGATGCTCGCGGTCGGTCTGCTCTACATCGTGCTCGAGGGCATGGGCGTGTGGGAGCGGCTGAACAACACCTTCACCGACATGGTCTCGCAGGACAGCGGCGGCGCCGGTCTGATCGACGCGGGCACGGTGTTCGGCTACGCGGGCGTGATCGGCCTGATCAACGTCGTGTTGTTCACCGCGCTCGGCACCGTGGGCACCTTCATCTACAACCAGTGCTGCGATCTGGTCGGCGGCATCCAGGTCACCCTGGCCGACCCGGACTAGCCGCAGGCGCCGCTCGCGCGGCGCGGCACAGACGGCGGGCGTCACCTCTGCGGAGGCGGCGCCCGCCGTTCGCTTCGCGGGTGCGCGCCGCCGACCGGAACGCTCGCTACATACCGGCTCTGACCAGCTGTTTTGGTGGTTCCCGCTCCGTCGGGTAACCTTTGTCCTCGGTTCGCCCGATACGGTGCGAGACCGGGTACGGGCCTATAGCTCAGGCGGTTAGAGCGCTTCGCTGATAACGAAGAGGTCGGAGGTTCAAGTCCTCCTAGGCCCACTCCTACTTCCCGAACCGCACAGTAGGGTGGACATCATGAAGATCGTTCTCACGGTGGGTGTCGTTCTCGCCGTTCTGATCGGGATCACCAAGCTCCGCAAGCGCGACGCAGCCGATCACTGGCACGAGGTCACCGCCCACTGATTTCCCGGCGGCGCCGAATCCGGCGCTCGGGGCCTTAGCTCAATTGGCAGAGCACTGCCTTTGCAAGGCAGGGGTTAGGGGTTCGATTCCCCTAGGCTCCACTCCGATGCTCCCTACCCGACACGGGTGGGGAGCGTTCGTGTTTCCGGGTGTCTGCTTTCCCTGGGTGTCTGCTTTCCCGGGTGGCTGCGGCACGAGTCGCGGGCAGGCGTGGGCTAGCGTGCAGAAATGAGCACCGTGTTCGACCATCTGCTGACCGAGTCGCCGGACGGGCCGGCGGCCTCCCTGGACGCGGCCTGGCAGCGCTATCGTGCTGTGGCGCCGCGCTTTCCGCTTCCGGTGGACGCCGCCGCGGTGGGCGGCCACAGCGCCGACCGTCTCGGCTACGCCTTCCTGTCCGGGTACCAGGCGGCGATCTCGGCTCTGTTGCCCGGCCTGCCGGGGGACCGGGCGTACGCCCTCGCCGCCACCGAGGAGGGCGGGGGACACCCCGCTGCCATCGCGACCACGCTCACCGAAGGCCGGGGCGGACCGGACGGCGCCGACGGCCCGACGGTGCGCGGCACGAAGACCTTCACCACGCTGGCCCGGCTGGCCGGCGGCCTGATCGTGATCGCCAGCCGGGGCAGGGGCGACGACGGACGCAACCGGCTGGCCGCCGTGCTCGTCGACGCCGAGGGCCCCGGTGTCACCGTCACCGACCGTCCGGCGACCGCGTTCGCGCCCGAACTGCCGCATGCCGTGGTCACCTTCGAGGACGCGCCCGCGACGCCGCTGCCCGGCGACGGCTACACCGACGTGCTCAAGCCGTTCCGCACTGTCGAGGACATCCACGTGACCGCCGCGGCTCTGGGCTGGCTGGTGCGCGTGGGCCGACAGGCGCAGTGGCCGCCGCGGGCGCTGCAACAGTTGCTCGGCGTGCTGTCGGCTCTGCGCGGGCTGGCGGCCTCGCCGCCCGGCGCGCCGGGTGTGCACGTGGCCCTCGGCGGGGTCTTCGCCGATCTCGAGCGGCTGCTGAGCGAGCTGGAGCCGCTGTGGGCGCAGGTGGACCAGACCACGCGCACGCGCTGGGAACGGGATCGGCCGCTGCTGTCGGTGGCGGGCCGGGTGCGGGCGCAACGACTGGCAACCGCCTGGCGAGCACTCGGTGCGGCGGACTGAACTACGCCCGCCGACCGGCTGCGGACATGGAGCGGGCCTCGGCGAAGGGGGGGAGTTAGCCGAGGCCCGCGTGAGGTCGGCCC
>NZ_JARWRU010000449.1 GCF_029867845.1 Nocardia farcinica
CCGCTGGCCAACCTTTTCGGGGCGCAGCGTTAGTCCCCCCCGCCGCGCCGTGGGGGGGGGTGACTACGTAGCCGGGTGGAGCGCTTCGATCAGGAAGCGGCTTCGACCTGGAGAGCGAACTTCGCGGTCACATCGGGGTGCAGGTGCACCAGGATGTTGTGCTTGCCGGTCGACTTGATGTGCGACTTCGGCAGCTCGATGCTGCGCTTGTCGAGCACGGGGCCGCCCGCGGTCTTGATCGCCGCGGCGACGTCGGCCTGGGTGACCGAGCCGAACAGCTTGCCGGTGCCCGCGGTCTTCACGCTCAGCGAGACCGACTCCAGACCCTCGATGGCCTGCTTCAGCTCGTTGGCGTGGTCGAGGTCGCGCACCCGGCGGGCCTCCTGCGAGCGGCGGATGCCCTCGACCTGCTTCTGCGCGCCGCGGGTGGCGACGATGGCCAGGCCGCGGGGCAGCAGGTAGTTGCGGCCGTAACCGTCCTTGACCTCGACGGTATCGCCGGGGGCACCGAGGTTGTCCACGTCAGCGGTCAGAATCAACTTCATTTGCGTGCCTCCCTTTCTCAGCGAGCCGTCGACACGTAGGGCAGCAGGGCCACCTCACGCGAGTTCTTCACCGCGACGGCGATGTCGCGCTGGTGCTGCACGCAGTTGCCGGTCACCCGGCGAGCGCGGATCTTGCCGCGGTCACTGACGTACTTGCGCAGCAGCGCCGTGTCCTTGTAGTCGATGGCAACGTTGCCGGACTTGCTCTCCTTGCAGAACGTGCAAGCCTTCTTCTTCAGCACCTTTTCGCGCGCGGGCGCCTTAGGCATGGTCTTCTACCTTCTTATGTGTGGCCCGCACGGATGCGGGCCGAGTGATGCCGATCGACCGGGCTCGGGAGCCGGGATCAGAACGGCGGTTCGTCATCGATGCGGCCGCCGCCCCCGAAGGAGCCGGCCGCGGGCGCGCTGCCCCACGGGTCGTCTTCTGCCGCACCACGATTGCCGCCACCGGCGTTGGCCGGGGCCGAGGAGCTGTAGCCGCCTCCGCCGCCGAAACCACCGCCACCGCCGCCTCGGCCGACCTTGTTGACCTTGGCGGTGGCGTAGCGCAGGGAGGGACCGACCTCGTCGACCTCGAGCTCGACGACCGTGCGCTTCTCACCCTCACGGGTTTCGTAGGAGCGCTGCTTGAGCCGTCCGCTCACGATGACGCGAGCGCCTCGGGTCAGGCTCTCGGCGACGTTCTCCGCTGCTTCACGCCAGACGTTGCAGCGCAGGAAGAGCGCTTCGCCGTCTTTCCACTCGTTGGTGTTCCGGTCGAACACCCGCGGGGTTGACGCGACGGTGAAGTTCGCGACCGCCGCACCCGCGGGGGTGAAACGCAGTTCGGGGTCGGCCGTCAGGTTACCGATGACCGTGATGACCGTGTCGCCTGCCATGTGGGTTCCTCCTGGTGAGTCGCGGGCACACTCGCTGTCGCGCTAGAGCCTAGAGTCAGGCACCGACGCTCACGAGGTACATGCGCGGACCCGGGGTAGCGGCCTTACTTGCCGTGGCGCAGAACCTTGGTGCGCAGCACGTTCTCGTTCAGACCCAGCTGGCGGTCGAGCTCGCTCACGGTCGCGGGGGTCGCGGTGAGATCGATGACGGCGTAGATGCCCTCGGCCTGCTTGCGGATCTCGTAGGCGAGACGGCGGCGGCCCCAGATGTCGACCTTGTCGATCTTGCCGCCCTCGGTCTTGACGACGGAGAGCAGGTTATCCAGGGACGGACCAACGGTGCGCTCGTCCAGGCTCGGATCGAGGATGACCATCACTTCGTAATGACGCACGGACCAATCACCTCCTGTGGACTAGGAAACGGCCACGGACGGTCCGTGGCAGGAGGGTTCGTTGCGTCAGCAACCCGACAAGGCTACATGAGCGGCCCCTGAGCAGCGAAATCGGCCGGTTCGGGCCGGGCGCGGCGGGTCCGGGAGCCCGTCCGCGGCCGCTCACCCGGCATCTGCCCGCAGGCCGGCACGGCCTCTAGGGTGGTGATCATGGCGACCGGAACCGCCCCGCGCGCGTTGCCCGCCGGCCGCGTCCCCCGCCGGACCCTCGTCACGGCGGCGGTGCTGGTGCTGTGCGGGATGACGCTGGCGCTGGCGTATCTGAACAAGGCGCGCTGCGCGGGCCCGCCCTTCTACTCCGACGGCCGCAGCGTCGTCTTCGACCTGCTCAAGGACGCCGGCGTCTGCTATTCCGACATCCAGTACCTGTGGCTCGGCCGCGACATCGACAACCACGTCTTCCCCTACATCCACGGCGCCATCACCGACGACGGCTGGCTGATCGGCGGGGCAGTGGAGTATCCGGTGCTCAGCGGCCTGCTCATGTGGCTGGGCGCGATCGGCGCGCACGACGACGCGGCCTTCCTGCTGCGCTCGGCGCTGCTGCTTGCGCCCTTCGGCCTGCTGACCGCCTGGCTGCTGGCCCGGCTCGCCGGCCGGTGGGCGCTGCTGTGGGCGGCGGGGCCGCCGCTGGTGCTCTATGCCTTCCACAACTGGGAGCTGCCGGTGGTGTGCGCGGCGGTGGCCGCGGTCTACGTGGTGGCCGTGCCGACGCGGTGGTCGCCGCGGACCAGGGGTGTGCTGGCCGCGGTGCTGCTCGGGCTGGGTTTCTGCCTGAAGATCTATCCCGGGATCTTCGTGCTGCCGCTGGTGTTGCTGGTGCTCACCCGGGGCGAGGGCGGGGACGGTTCCGCCGGGCGGCGCTACGACGTGGCAGGCGCGCTGGCCACCGCGGGCGCGGCCGTGAGCACGGTGGTGCTGGTGAACCTGCCGTTCGCGGTGGCGGGCTACGAGGGCTGGCGTGCCTCGTTCACCTTTCAGCAGCAGCGGCAGACCGACATCACCACCAATTCGATCTGGTACTGGACCCACCACCTGGTGGCAGGCCGCTTCGCCGAGATGGAGCAGGGCTGGCACGACGGGGTCGGCCTGGCCTCGCCGCTGCTGATCGCCGCCTCGTTCGCGCTGGCGGCCTGGCTCGGGTGGCGGCGGTGGCAGGCGGGGGAGGTCTACCCGTGGGTGGCGGTGAGCGGGGCCATGCTGTGCGGATTCCTGGTGTTCCACAAGGTGCACTCGCCGCAGTACACCCTGTGGCTGATCCCGTTCTTCGTCCTGCTCGCGGTGCCCTGGCAGGTGGTGGTGGCGTATCTGTTCGCCGACATGGCCATCGGGGTCGGGGTGTTCCGCTACTTCTACCTGCTCGGCGCCGGGGAGCCGAGCGAGTGGGCCGAGATCGTGGTGCAGTTCGGGGTGTGGGGCCGGGCGACGCTGTTGGTGTGGCTGTTCTTCCTGTTCGTGTGGTCAGAGCCGCGCGGGCAGGCGCGGGAACACCGGGAACGGGCGGTCCTCGGGTGAGTCGCGGCCGCAATGCGGGGCGTGACCGCCGATGCGGGGCGACACTGTGGGCATGTTGCAGTTACGGGTGCTCTCACCCGCCGCGCTGACCGACGGCGTGCTGGCCGCGCTCAACGACGACCCGGCGGTCAGCGGGCTGGCGCTGGTGCGCGGCGCCGCGCTGAAACCGGCGGGCGATCTGATCTTCGCCGAGGTCGCGCGGGAGGCGGGCAACGACGTGATCGACCGGCTGCGCGCGCTCGGCGTGCACAAGCTGGGCAGCATCGAGATCGACCAGGTGCGGACCTGGCTGTCACGCAGCGGTTTCGACGCCGACGTGCGCACGCCGGGCAGCAGCGCGGACACGGTGGTCTGGGCCGAGGTCACGCAGCGCTCCTACGAGGAGGCCGAACTCAACTGGACCTACCTGACGTTCATGACCCTCGCCACCATCATGGCGGCCATCGCCATCGTGGTGGACTCGCAGATCCTGGTGATCGGGGCGATGGTGCTCGGGCCGGAGTTCGGCGCCATCGCCGCGCTCGGGGTGGCGCTGGTGCGCAAGCGGCACGTGCTGTTCGGGCTCGCGGTGCGCACGCTGGTGCTCGGCTTCGCGGTGAGCATCGCGGTGACCTTCCTGCTCGCGCTGGCGGCGCGGGCGGCGGGCTGGATCGACGCGGGCCACGTGACCGGCGCGCATCCGAACACCGAGTTCGTCTACAGCCCCGACCGGTGGTCGCTGGTGATCGCGGTGATCGCGGCGGCGGCCGGGGTGCTGGCGCTGACCTCGGCGCGGGCCGGGGCGCTGGTCGGGGTGTTCATCTCGGTGACCACGGTGCCCGCCGCGGGCAACATCGCGCTCGGCTCGGCCTTCGCCGCCTGGTCCTCGGTGCTGGGCAGCCTGGCGCAGTTGCTGGTGAACCTGACCGGGATGGCCCTGGCGGGCTGGGCGACGCTGGCGCTGCAACAGCGGGTCTGGACGCGGGTCTCGGTGCGCCGGGCCAAGGCGCTGCACCTGCCCTATCGGATGCTCTGAGCCGCGGCGCACTCCCCGGATACGACAGCGGCGGGGGCGGCGCCGCGGGGGGGGAGCCGCCCGGGGGGGGGGGCCGGGAGGGGGCCGGGGCCCCGGGCGGCAAGGGCACGCTGGAGCCCCCCCCGGCGGGCGAGCGGGTGTTTAGCCGGCCCCGGGGGGTTGAAGG
>NZ_JARWRU010000450.1 GCF_029867845.1 Nocardia farcinica
GATCGCGGCGAAGGCCAGCACCACGGCGACCGCGACGGGCACCAGCGCGCGCACCACGATCGCGCCGAGATCGTCGATGTCGCCGCCGATGCGCACCAGCAGGTCGCCGCGGCGCATCGGACGGCCGCTGCCCTGTTCCGGGGCGTGGCGGCGTTCGCGCCGCTGCCTGACGTCCGAGCCCGCCAGCGCGCGATAGACGCCGGTGCGCGCCGTCGTCATGGATCGCAGCGCCAGATCGTGGGTGGCCAGCCGCTCCAGGTACCGGCACAGGCCGCGCGAGATGCCCAGCGCCCGCACCGCGGTCACGGCCACGCTCAGATCCAGCACCGGCGGCATCTGCCAGGACCGGGCGATCAGCCAGGCGGCCAGCCCCGCCAGCGCCAGCGCGCTGCCGAAGGAGACCACGCCCCAGCCGATCGCCACCGCCACCCTGGCGCGCGGCAGCTCCAGCATCCGCCACATGCGGCGCAGGTCGGCCACGAGGGCGGCCCCGCCGGTGGGCGGCAGTTCGAGACCGGGCAGGGTCACGACGCGTTCACCTCGTCTCGGGAGCGCACCGCCACGATGGCGTCGGCGGCGGCCAGCACGGTGGGCCGGTGTCCGACCACCACCACCGTGGCGCCGGCGGCGGCCCGCGCGCGCAGCGCGGCCAGCACGCCTGCCTCGCTCGCCTCGTCCAGGTGGGCGGTGGGTTCGTCGAGCAGCAGCACCGGACGGCGGGTGGCCAGGACGCGGGTCAGCGCGAGCCGCTGCCGCTGGCCGAGGCTCAGCCCGTGACCGCCGGCGCCGACCACGGTGTCCCAGCCGCGCGGCAACTCGGCCAGCACGGCGTCGAATCCGGTCGCGGCGCAGGCCCGGTCGAGATCGGCGAAATCACCCGCGCCGAGCAGTTCCAGATTCTCCCGCAGGGTGCCGGGCACCAGCACCGGCCGCTGCGGCAGCCAGGCCAGCCGATCCCACCAGGCCCGTTGGTCGAGAGCGCGCACGTCGGTCCCGTCCACCAGCACCTGCCCGCGCTCGGGTTCGATCAGGCCGAGGATCGCCGACAGGGCAGTCGATTTCCCGCTGCCGTTGGGCCCGGACAGCACCGTCAGCACGCCGGGGCGCAGGTCGGCGTCCAGCGCCCAGGGCGCCCAGCCGTCGCGTGCGCGCACGCCGAGCCCGCGGATCGCGATGTGCGCGGCCGACTCCCGGGCAGGCGCCGCCGCGGGCTCCGCCCCTGCCTGCTCCCCCCCTGCCTGCTCCACCCGTGCGGGCTCGAGGACCGCGAAAGCCTTGTCCGCCGCCGCCATTCCGTCCTGCGCGGCGTGGAACCGCTCCCCCAGCGTGCGCAGCGGCAGGTACACCTCGGGGGCGAGCACCAGCGAGACGAGCCCGTCGTAGAGATCCATCTCGCCGTACACCAGGCGCAGGCCGATGGAGACGGCGATCAGGGCGACGCTGAGGGTCGCCAGCAGTTCCAGGACCATCGAGGAGAGGAAGGCCATGCGCAGCGCGCGCATGGTGCGGATGCGCAGGCTGTCGCCGAGGGCCCGCACGCGCGGGGCCATCGAGGGGGCCTCCGGCGCCTCGGCAGCGGCGCCCGGGTCGGCCGGGCGGGCGAGGTGGGCCGCTCGCCTGCCCGCGGACACCCTGCCCGCGGACACCTCGTCACCGGCGCGTTCGCGGCCGAGGGCGCGCAGGGTGGGCATGCCGGCGAACAGGTCGAGCAACTGACCGGACAGCCGGGTGGTGGCTGCCAGGGTGGCGGCGGCACGGCCCTGGGTGAGCAAGCCGATGAGGATCATGAAGATCGGGATCAGCGGCAGGGTGACCACCGCGATGCCCGCGGACACCGGGTCGTGCAGGAAGATCACCACCAGCAGCACCGGCGGCACCAGCGCGGTCAGCAGCAGGGCGGGCAGGTAGCCGGCCAGGTAGTCGCGCAGACCGGACAGCCCGGTGCCGACCACGACCGCGATCTCGGTGCGCCGATTCTCCAGTTCGCGCGGGCCGAGCCGGGCGCCCGCGTCCAGCACGGCGGTCTCCAGTTCGGCGACCACCCCCGCGCCCGCCCGGTGCGCGAGCCTGGCCTGCCACCAGCTCGCCACCGCGCGCCCGGCCAGCGCGGCCGCGAGCACCGCGAGTTCGACGGTCCAGTCGGCGAACTCGCGGCGCGCGGGATCGGTGATCAGGCCGGCCAGCACTCGGCTCAGCGCCACGGCGGTCACCACGCTGCACATCGTGGTCAGCACCGCCCGCC
>NZ_JARWRU010000451.1 GCF_029867845.1 Nocardia farcinica
CCCCCCCCCCCCCCCCCGCGGGGCGGGCGGCGGCCCGCCGCCCCCCCCGCCCGCCCCCCCCCCCCCGCCCGCCCGCCCCCCCCCCCCCCCCCCCCCCCCCCCCCCCACCGCCCGGATGGGCTGCAGGCCCTGGCCCGCGGCCCACACGTCCTTCCACCGTTTGATCGACGCGCCGCCCGCGGTGTAGTTCTTCGTACCGGTGGCGGGTGCGAGATTGTCCGGGTCGAGGCCCTGGGCGCGGATGCTCTCGCGCAGCCAGGAAGCCGGGGTGCCGGTGATGGCGTCGCTGACGATGAGATCGTCGGGGTCCGCGTCGACCACCATCTGCTTGTAGGCGGCCTCGGCCTGGCTCTCCCGGCTGGCGAGGAAACGGGTTCCCATGTAGACGAGGTCGGCGCCCGCGGCGACGGCGCCCGCCACCCCGTAGCCGTCGCTGATGCCGCCGCCGATGACGATCAGGCCGTCGAAGAACGCCCGGATCGCGGAGGTGAAGGCGAACGGCGAGAGGTGACCGGTGTGCCCGCCCGCGCCCGCGGACACACACGCCATGCCGTCGACACCGGCCTCGGCGGCATTGCGCGCCAGGCGCATGTTCACCACGTCGGCCAGCACCAGGCCGCCGTAGCCCTTCACCACCTCCATCACCGGCCGCGGCGAGCCGAGGGCGGTGATCACGACGGGTGGCCGGTATTCGGCGATCAACCGCAGGTCCTCGGCCAGCCGCGCGTTGGTGCTGTGGGTGACGAGGTTGGCGGCCCAGGGAACCGCGTCCGCGCCGAGGGCATCGGTGATGGTGCCCATCCAGACGTCCAGGTCCTCGACGGTGCGGCAGTTCTGGGTCGGGAAGGAGCCGATGATGCCGGACCGGCAGGCGGCGACCACCAGCTCGGGGCCGGAGACGAGGAACATCGGGGCGGCGACGACGGGCAGGCGCAGGGCGGACAGCAGCGCGTCCGTCCCCGGATCGCGGGTCAGGGGTTCAGGGGTCATGATTTCCTCATTCGGGCGTGGTGGCGAGATCGGGCGTGATGGCGAGATCGGGCGTGATGGCGAGCAGACGGGCGACCGCGGCGCGATCGACCTTGCCGAGGGCGGTCGACGGGAGGGCCGGCACGCGGCGCACGAGCTTCGGGCGCTTGTATCCGGGCAGGGCCGCGCGGCAGCGGCGCAGCACCTCGTCGTCGGTGAGCTCGCTGTCCGGGGCGGTGGTGTAGGCGGCGACGATGCGCTGCCCCCAGACCGGGTCGTCCAGCCCGGCGACGGCGGCGTCGGTGAGCCCGTCGATATCGAGCAAGGCCTGTTCGACCTCGCGCGGATAGACGTTGTAGCCGCCGGTGATGATCATGTCCTCGGCGCGGCCGGTCAGGTGCAGGTAGCCGTCGGCCGAACGGAATCCGAGGTCGCCGGAGTGCAGGCGGCCGTCGCGGTGGCTCTTGCCGAGATCGGTTCTGGTGCCTGCGTCGTGGTAGCCCGGGCTCACCGAGGGACCGGCGATCACGAGTTCGCCGACCCGTCCGTCGGCGACCGCGTTGTCGCCGTCGCGGATCTCGAGCCGCACGCCCGCGCACGGCCTGCCGATGGCGGCGAGGATCGACTCGTCCCGCGTCATCCCCCGGTGGTGGTCGGCGATGTCGAGCACGGTCAGCGGCGGGATGGCCTCCACCATGCCGTAGTACTGCACGAGGTTCGGCGTGATCCGCCGGTACGCCTGCCTGATGTGCTCGACCGGCATGGGCGCGCCCGCGTAGGCGAGCATCCGCAGGCGGCGCAGCGGCGCGAGTTCCTCGTCGGTGTGGTCGAGCAACCGGGCGATCACCGTGGGCACCAGCGCGGTGTGGGTGCCGCCGTTGGCGGCGACGGCCCCGATCATCTCGGCGGGGCGGATGTGGTCGAGCAGCACCTGCTCGCCGCCCGAGGCCAGGAACGGCAGCACGAACAGGCCGCTGGTGTGGATGACCGGTCCGGCGTGCACGAAGACCGGCGGCTCGGGACCGTCCATGGTGCCGGCGAGCACGTGGTCGAGCATGCCGCGCAGGGAGGTCAGCCGGTTGGCGTGGGTGCGCATGGCGCCCTTGGGCAGGCCGGTGGTGCCGGAGGAATAGTGCAGGGCGCACAGGGTGTCCGGGGCGGGCTCGGGCAGCCGGACCCGCGGTGGCGCGCTCGCGATGATGTCCTCGAGCGAGACGAACTCCCCCGGCGTGCCGTTCCGGCCGGACGAGCCGTCGCCGCCGATGTCCGTGGTCCGGCCCGTGTTCGGCACGATGACCGGCGTGTCGGCGGCTCGGGCGAACTCCGCCGCGCCCTCGACGGCCGGATCGACGATGAGCGCCGCCGGACGGCAGTCGGTCAGGACGCGGGCCCAATCACGCGGCCCGACCCGGGGGTTGAGCGCGACGCGCACATACCCGCCGATGGTCAGGGCGAGGTCGACCTCGACCGCGGCCACCGAGTTGGGCAGGAGCACGGCCACCGTGGCGTTCGGCGGGATGCCGTGTCCCGCCAGCCCGGCGGCCATCCCGTGCACGCGATCGGACAGGGCCGCGAAGGTCAGGCTCCGCGCGTCGTCCCGCACCGCGACGCGCGCACCGAACCGCTCTGCGGCGGCACGGACGACGCTCGCGATCGACATCGACTTCGCGATCGACATGGACTCCAGACCTCCGTTCACTACAGTTAGTGAAGTAAACTACGACTCTGCCGGATGGTGCAACCACTCCCGGCCGACGAAGAGGAGAACCGATGACCCGGCCGGTGACCGACCCGCGCACCCCCTGGATCGTGGACGCGGTCCGCACGCCCTTCGGCGCTGCCCGCGGCGGGCTCTGCCACATCCGCGCCGACGATCTGGCGGCACTGCCGATCACCGACTTGCTGGCTCGCCACCCCGGCCTCGACCCGGCGCGCGTCGACGACGTGGTGTGGGGCAACGCCAACGGCGCGGGCGAGGACAACCGCAATGTCGCGCGGATGGCCACGCTGCTGGCCGGGCTGCCGCACACGATCCCCGGCGTCACGGTCAACCGGCTGTGCGGGTCGGGCGCGGAGGCCCTGCTCTCGGCGAACCGGCGGATCGCGGCCGGGGAGGCCGATGTGGTGCTCGCGGGCGGGTCGGAGAGCATGAGCCGCGCCCCGTTCGTGCTGCCGCCCATCGACTCCGCCTTCCCCCGGCAACTGGAGCTGACGCCGACGACCGTGGGGTGGCGCATGGTCAATCCGCGATTCCCCGCCCCCTGGGTCGAATCACTCGGCCGCTCGGCGGAACTGGTCGCCGAGTCGGCCGGCATCGGGCGTGGCGAGCAGGACGAATGGGCGCTGCGCTCCCACGAACTCGCCGCGAAGGCCTGGGCGGACGGGGTGCACGAGGGCTTCGTCGTCCCGCACGGCGAACTCGTGCGCGACGAGTCCATCCGCGCGACCAGCGCCGAGAAGCTGGCTGCCCTGCCGCCCGCCTTCTCCCCCGCGGGCGCCGTGACGGCGGGCAACGCCTCGCCGATGAACGACGGCGCGGTGGCGGCGCTGCTCGCCGGCGGGGCGGTGGTCGAGGAACTGGGCGTGCGGCCGCTGGGCCGGGTGCTGGCCTCGGCGGTCGTCGGTGTCGAGCCGGACCGGTTCGCCCTGGCTCCCGTCCCCGCCATCGTCAAGGCGCTCGACCGCGCGGGCCGGGGCCCGGCCGATGTGCGTGTGCTCGAGTTGAACGAGGCGTTCGCGGCCGTGGTGCTGGCCTGCCTGCGCGAACTGCCGCGGATCCCCGCCGAACGGGTGAATCCCATCGGCGGCGCGATCGCGCTCGGCCATCCGCTCGGCGCCTCGGCGGCCAGGATCGTGATCGACTGCCTGCGTCATCTGCGGCGGCTCGGCGGCGGGATCGGCGTGGCCGCGGCCTGCATCGGGGTCGGCCAGGGCATCGCTATTGTGTTGGAGGCCTGATTGTCCCGCAGGGCTGAGCACTGGCGATCTCACGGCGGCGAACGGCCCCGACCAGTGCCTCACCGCACACGGCGGACAGGAGGGACAGCGCGACACGGGAAGACGGGGGTGACGGTGACCGACGAGGCCGGCCACTCCCCCGCCGCGAGCCCGGTGGCGCAGACCATCGACCTGCTCGGCGACCGGGTGACGATGGCGATCCTGCGCGACGCCTTCACCGACCACGTGCGACGCTTCGGTGAATGGCTGGACCGCACCGGCGCGCCGCCCGCTGTGCTCACCTCCCGGCTCAACGCGCTGGTCGACGCCGGGCTCATGCGCCGCGCCCCGCAGCCGGGCGGCTACGACCGCCACGACTACCTGCTCACCGATCTCGGTCTGGCGACCTGGGAACTGCTGGTGGCGGTGTGGACCTGGCAGCGCGAGTGGTCCGCCGACGGCCTGCTGCAGCCGGAGCTGGTTCACATCCCCTGCGGGCACCGCGGCCCGCCCGAATTGATCTGCGGGCACTGTGGCCTGGTCACCAGGGCGCGCGACGCGCACACCGAGATGGACAAGGGCGCACTCGTGCTGGCGGGCAAGGGCTGGCGCAGGCCGACCAGGGGCACCGCCCAGGTCAGCCGGGCCGATCTCCAGTTCACCGAGGTCATGGAGGCCATCGGCGACCGCTGGAGCACACTGGTGACCGGGCTGGCGCTGTCCGGCGTGCGCCGGTTCGGCGAGTTCCGCTCGATTCTGGAGATCTCGCCCACCACGCTGACCGAGCGGCTGAGCAGGCTGACCGACGCGGGCATGATCGCCCGCGCCGAGGGCGACCGCGAGTACACCATGACACCCCGCGGCCGGGCGCTGTTCCCGATCTTCGCCTTCCAGGTGGCCTGGGCCCGGCTGGCCCATCCCGACGTGCCGCTCACCCAGCTCGGCCCGAGCCTGCACCACGACGCCTGCGGGCGGGTGTTCGCGCCCGCCTGGCGTTGCCGCGGCTGCGAGGCCACGCTCGCCCGCACCTCGGTGCGTTTCGAATCCTGACGCGCACGCGCCGGGCGCAAGGGACCTGTGTCCTCGTGCCGCGTTCCTTTCCGACATGACGTTGACAAACCCGCTGTGGCTTGGTTCACTTCAACAACAGTATCAAGTTGACGCGGATCGACCGCCGCTCCCGATCCCGCGTTCCGCTGCCGAATTCGCCCATCGTCGACAGGAACCCGCTGTCCATGTGCTCCGACCACCGTCCCGCGTTCTTCGACAGACATGCCGATCTCCTCGACCACGCGGTGCGGGCCAACCGGACCCGGTCCGCATGGACCGGTTTCGCGCCGATCACCCCGCCCACGCCCGGCCAGGCCGCCGCCTTCGTCGCCGCCTACGACGGCGCGCCGCTCGAGTTGTCCGGGCCGACCGCGGGTCGCATCACCGCCGATGAGCTGTCGCCGTACACCGGCAAGGCCCTCAACGTCACCTACAGCGCGCCCTCGGCGGCGGAGGCGCTGGACGCGGCGGCCGCGGCGGCCGGGGCGCTGCGCGCGGCCACCGCCGAACAGCGGGTCGGCGCGTGCCTCGAGGCGCTGACCCGAATCCATTCGCGCGGCACCGAATTCGCCGCTGTCACCTCACACACCACCGGCCAGAGCCTCGGCATGGCGTGCAGCGGCAGCGGGACCAACGCGCTGGATCGCGGGCTGGAGGGCCTGGCGATGGCGTGGGCGGCACTGCGGCGGGCGCCGGAATCGGTGACCTGGCAGGCCACTTTCGGCACGACGCCGGTCACCCTGCGCAAGCGCTACCGCACCCGCCCGCTCGGCGCCGCGCTGGTCGTGGCCTGCGCGTCCTTCCCGGCCTGGAACGCCTACCCGGCGATGCTGGTGAACCTGGCCACCGGCAATCCGGTGCTGGTGAAACCGCATCCGCGTTCGGTCCTGGCCACCGCCCTGGCCGTGGGCGTGCTGCGCGATGTCCTCGGTGAGGCCGGCCTGCCCGTCGACGCCGTGCAGCTGGTGGTCGACACAGTGGCGGAGCCGATCGCCGGACAGCTCGCCACCGACCCGGCCGTCCGCATCGTCGACTTCACCGGCAGCCCGGCCTTCGGCTCCTGGTTGGAACGCCACTGCCCGCAGGCGGTGGTCTACACCGAGACCGCAGGCGTGAACACCGTCGTGCTGGATTCGGTGGGCGACCTCGCGGCGACCATGCGCACGCTGGCGGGCGGGTTGGCGCTGTTCAGCGGGCAGATGTGCACCACGCCGCAGAACATCTACATCCCGGACGCGGGCGTGCGCACGGACGCGGGCACGGTCTCCAGGGACGAGGTCGTCGACGCGCTCCGGGCGGCACTGGACGAGCTCGCCGCCGCGCCGCGCCGCGCCGCCGCCGTGTGCGGGGCGCTCCAGTCCGAGCACACGCTGGACTCGCTGCGCGTCCTCGCGGCCGAGGCCGAACGCCGTGGCACGCTCGTGCGGCCGCCGGTCGCCTACGCCCATCCCGACCATCCGGGCGCGCGGGTCGCCACACCCGCGCTGATCCGAGTCGATCCCCGGCGCGGCGATCCCCTGCCCCCGGGCGAGCAGTTCGGGCCGGTGGCCTTCCTGATCGACTGCGCCGACACGGCGGCGGCGGTCGCGCACGCCACCGACAGCGTCCGCGCGCACGGCGCCATCAGCTCTTATCTGTACTGCACCGACGACGCCCTGGTCGACGAGATCGCCGACGCCTACGCCGACGCGGGCGCCTCGCTGTCGGTGAACCTGGTGTCCTCGATGCCGATGCAGTACGCGGCCGCCTACAGCGATTACCACGTGACCGGCCTGAATCCGGCGGGCAATGCCACTCTCACCGACGAGTCGTTCGTGGCGGGCCGTTTCCGCCTGGTGCAGGACCGCAGGCAGGTGGCGGGATGACACAGTTCCAGCCCGGCGTCTTCGTCTACGACACGGTCCGCACCCCGAAGGCGCGGGTCCGGCGGGCGGGCGGGACACTCGCCGAGGTGCCCGCCCACGAACTGCTGGCGCAGGTGCTGAACGCGCTGTGCGAGCGCGGCACCCCGGCCGACCGGGTCGACGAGGTGGTGATCGGCACCAGCACCACGGTCGGCGAGCAGGGTGGTGACGTGGCCCGCGCCGCACTGCTGTGGGCGGGCTGGCCCGACGAGATCAGTGCAGGCGTGGTCTCGCGGCTGTGCTGTTCGGGCCTGGACGCCCTGGCGACCGGCGCGGCCGAGATCGCCGCTGGCAGCGCACAGGTCGTGGTGGCGGGTGGCGTGGAGTCGATGTCCCGGGTGCCGATGATGGCGGATCGCCCGGCCTTCGCCACCGACACCGCGCTCGGCGATCGGACCGGTTACGTCCCCATCGGGGTCTCCGCCGACCTCACGGCCGTGCGGTACGGCTTCACCCGCGCCGAACTCGACGCCGCCGCCCTCGCCTCGCACCGGCGCGCGGCCGCGGCGCCCACCTGGGAATCCCTGGTGCCGGTGCGGGGCCAAGAAGGCGTCCTGCTGGCCGGCGACGAGGGCGCTCGGCCCGACACCACCGAGGAGACCCTCGCCGCCCTGCCCCCGCTCTTCGGCGACGATCCCAGCTGGGAGCGCGTCGAACAGCGACTGCCCGGCATGACGCGCCCGGAGACCGGCCTGCACACCGCGGCCACGGCGCCGCAGTCCGCCGACGCGGCCGCCGTGGCGGTGCTCGGCAAACGTTCGGCCGCGGCGCTCTTCGACCGGCCGCCAATGGCGGAGATCGTCGGCGCCACGCACGCGGCGGTCCGCTCACCGCTGCTGACCGCGCCGGTGACCGCCGCGCGGAAGGCCATCGCCGCCGCGGGCATCTCCGTCGAACGGCTGGACGTGGTGGAGGCCAACGAGTCCTTCGCCGCCTCGCCGCTGGCGTTGATCCGGGAGCTCGGTCTCGACCCGGAGAAGGTCAATCCCAACGGCGGTTCGATGGCCACCGGACACCCGCTCGGCGCGGCAGGCGGTGTGCTGCTGGCCAACGCGCTCGACCACCTGCGCCGCGTCGACGGCGAGTTCGCCCTGATCACCGTCCCTGCCGCCCTCGGCATGGGCTCCGCACTCGTCGTCCGACGACTGCGCTGACCTCCCGGGCGCCGTCCCGGACCGCTCCCCACTCCCGGCCACACCCATCGAAGGAGATGGACGCCATGACCTCCACCGCGGAACACCCGCCCGCCCACCGTCTCCGCCCCTGCCACCCCGACGAGCGCGTGCGCGACTACCTCGCGCGCGGCTGGTGGCGACCCGAGACCGTGCTCGACCTCTTCGACGGCCACGTCGCCGAGCGCGGCGACCGCCCCGCCCTCACCGACGCTCCCAATCTGCCCGCCCTGTGCGGACTGACGCCGCGCTCGCTGACCTGGCGCGAACTCGACACCGAGATCGACGAACTCGCCGCCCGCCTGTACGGCCACGGCATCAGGGCCGGTGACGTGGTGGCGGTGCTGGTCCCCAACTCGGTCGCGTTGACCGAGACCTACCTGGCGCTGTGGCGGCTCGGCGCGATCGCCGCGCCCATGCCCGCCTCCTACCTCCGCCACGAGCTGAGCCGCATCGTCACCTCCTGCGGGGCCGTCGCGGTGATCACGGTGACCGCCTTCGGCGATCGCGCCCCGCACGAGGAGGCGCTGTCGCTGATCGGCGACACCGGCTCGCTGCGCGGCGTGTTCACCTTCGGCCCGGCCGCGGGCACCTCTGCGGTGTCCTTCGACGACCCGGCCCCCGACGCCGCGGCCGTCGAGGAGGCGAGGGCCTACATCGCGGGGCTGCCCCGCTCGGTGAACAACTGCCTCACCATCTGCTGGACCAGCGGCACCGAAGCCGCCCCCAAGGGTGTGCCCCGCTGCTCCGGTGACTGGCTGGCCATCGGCCAGGCGGCCCAGGACGGCATCCTCGCCGACGCGGACTCGGTGATCGTCGGCCCGTTCCCGATGGTCAACATGGCGGGCTTCGCGACCTCGCTGCTGCCCTGGCTCTTCGGCGGCAGCCACCTGGTGCAGCACCACCCGCTCGATCTCGGCGTCTACCTGTCGCAGATCCAGAGCCACCGCGCCACCCACACCAGCATGCCGCCCGCCATTCTGGCGATGCTGTTGCAGAACACCGCCCTGCGCGAGCAGTTCGACCTGTCCTCGCTGCGCACGGTCGGTTCCGGCGGCGCGCCGTTGCCGCCGAGCGTGGTGCGCGACTGGCAGGTCGGCCTCGGCATCGACGTGCTGAACTTCTTCGGCTCCAACGAGGGCATCTGCCTGCTCGGCGTGCCCGCCGACACCCCCGACCCGATGAAGCGCGCGGAGTACCTGCCGAACTACAGTTCGCCCGCCAAGCAGTGGTCGACCTCGGTCGCCGAACGCACCACCGTCCGCCTGGTCGCCCTCGACGGCGAGACCGAGGTGACCACACCGGGCGAGCGCGGGGAGCTGCGGCTGAAGGGGCCAACGCTGTTCGCGGGCTACCTGCCCGGCACCGCCGAGAGCAGCCCGTTCGACGAGCAGGGCTTCCTGCGCACCGGCGATGTCTTCGAATTGTGCGGCGAGCAGGGCGAATACCTGAAGTTCGTGGACCGGAGCAAGGAGATCGTCATCCGCGGCGGCATGAACATCGCCCCCGCCGAGGTGGAGGGCCTGCTCATCGCCCATCCCGGCGTCGCCGACGTGGCCGTGGTCGGCTACCCGGACGCCGTGCTCGGCGAGAAGTGCTGCGCCGTGGTGGTTCCCGCGCCGGGACAGCAGGTCACCCTGGAGTCGCTGGTGGACTTCCTGCGGCAGCAGGAGGTCGCCTCGTTCAAACTGCCGGAGAAGCTGGTGATCGTCGAGAGCCTGCCGCGCAATCCGGTCGGCAAGCTGCTCCGCCGCGATCTGCGCGGTCTGGCCGCCGGAGACGGACAGCCGTGAGCTCGGCACCGGGGCCGCGCCCGACGCCGCGGGGCACCGGCGAGGAACTGGCCGAGGCGCTGACCCGCATGCTCGACGGGCGCCTGCCCGGCAATCTGGGCATGCGGGTGGTCTCGGCCGAACCCGAGCGCGTGGTCGGCGAATTCACCGTGCACGAAGGCCTGCTGGCGCCCAACGGCTATCTGCACGCCGCCTCCGTCGTCGCCCTGGCCGACACCATGTGCGGTATCGGCACCCGGCTGTCCATCCCCGCCGACGCCGCCTTCACCACCGTCGAACTCAAGAGCAACCACCTCGGCACCGCCCGCGCGGGCCGAGTCACCGCCACCGCCACCGCCGTGCACTCGGGCAGGCGCACCCAGGTGTGGGACGCCACCGTGCGCGACGAGCACGGCCGCACGATCGCGCTCTTCCGCTGCACCCAGCTGGTGACAGAAAGGGAACCGACCATGACCATCGACCAGCCCATCGCGGTCGCCCGAACCGCCGCCCCGGCCGTCGAGAACCCCTATCTGCTCGGTGTCTTCGCTCCTGTCCGCGAGGAGCTGACCCTCGACGACCTGCCGGTGATCGGCGAGATCCCGAAGGACCTCAACGGCGTCTACCTGCGCAACGGCCCGAACCGTCAGTTCGCCGCCCCCGGCCGCTACCACATGTTCGACGGCGACGGCATGATCCATGCCGCGCACTTCGACAACGGCACCGTGCGCTACCGCAACAGGTACGTGCGCACCCGCGCCTTCCTGGAGGAATCCGAGGCAGGCCGCGCGCTGTGGACCGGCCTGATGGAGAACCCGGAGAACAATCCCTGGGGCAACGGCCACGGTCTCGGCATCAAGGACGCCGCCAACACCGATGTCATCTACCACCGCGGCCAGGTGCTGGCCACCTGGTATCTCTGCGGCACCCCCTACGCCGTCGACCCGCTGTCGCTGGAGACGATCGGCGCGCAGGACTTCCTCGGCACCTTCGCCGGCGACATGATGGCCCACCCGAAGGTCGACGAGGCCACCGGCGAGCTGCTGTGGTTCGACTACGGCCCGGACATGGACCACATGCGTTACGGCATCATCGGCGCCGACGGCACCCAGACCCATCTGACCACGGTCGACCTGCCCGGCCCGCGCCTGCCGCACGACATGGCCATCACCCCGAACTACTCGATCCTCATGGATCTGCCGCTGGTGCAGGACCACGAGGCGCGGCGGGCGGGCAAGTACCGCATCTACTACGACCGCGAGCTGGTCTCCCGTTTCGCGGTGATCCCCCGCCACGGCACCGGCGAGCAGGTGCGCTGGTTCGAGGCGAAGCCCTGTTACATCTACCACGTGGTCAACTCCTGGGAGGAGGGCGAGCAGATCGTCATGGATGTGTGCCGGGTGAAGAACCCGCAGCACCAGTCCACCTTCGACCATCCGCTGGCCAGCATGCTCGCCTACATGCGCCTGGACGCCCAGCTCTACCGCTACCGCTTCGATCTGCGCACCGGGACCACCAGCGAGCAGGCCCTCGACGACGCCAACATCGAGTTCCCCAGCGTCGACTCGCGCATCATGGGCCGCCCGCACCGCTACTCCTACAACATGAGCCTGGCCAACGAGCCGACCCTGCTTTTCGACGGTCTGGTGCGCTTCGACTCCTCGACCGGCGCCAAGGAGGAGCACAAGTTCGGGCCAGGCCGCTGGGGTTCGGAGGCGCCATTCGCCCCGCGCGACGGCTCGACCGGGGAGACCGACGGCTACCTGGTCTGCTTCGTCGACGACGAGGCCGAGGACCGCGGCGAGATCGACATCTTCGACGCCGCCGACGTGACGGCCGGACCGCTGGCCCGGGTGCTGCTGCCACAGCGGGTGCCGTCGGGCTTCCACGCCACCTGGGTGCGCGCGGAGCAGCTCGCCGCCGCCGCGTCATGACCAACTGGTCGCTCGAGCGGAATTCATCACAAATCGGAGGAAGCATCTCCACTTCTATGTGACACTGAGGTCATGGGCGTGTCGCGGCGGCAGTTGATGAGCTACGGCGCGGCCGGATCGGCACTGCTGCTCGCCGGGGCCTCTCTGGCGAGCAGCAGCCGCTTCCGCACACCCCGATGGTCGGAGAACCCGTTCACCCTCGGCGTGGCCTCGGGCGATCCCACCCCCGACGGATTCGTGCTGTGGACACGGCTGGCCCCCGACCCGTTCGCCCCGGACGGGCACGGCGGCACCGGACCGCACCCGGTGACGGTCGAGTTCGAGGTGGCCGAGGACGAGGCCTTCACCCGGGTGGTGCGTCGCGGCGAGGCGACCGCGGCCAGGGAGCTGGCCCACAGCGTGCACCCGGAGATCCGGGGCCTGGAGCCGGACCGCTGGTACCACTACCGCTTCCGGGCCGGATCGGCGCTCTCGCCCGCGGGCCGCACCCGCACCGCGCCCGCCCGGGGCAGCCACCCGAGCAGACTGCGTTTCGTGTTCGCCTCCTGCCAGGCCTGGAACGACGGCTACTACACCGCCTACGACCACATCGCCGAGGAGGATCTGGACCTGGTCGTCCACCTCGGCGACTACATATACGAGGACGCGCTGACCGCCCGCCGCCACGGCAGACCCTTCGAGTCGCACCTGCGCTCGGAGGCGCGCGACCTGGCCGGGTACCGGCTGCGCTACACCCTGTCGAAGGTCGAGCAGCCGTTGCAGCGCGCACACGCGCGATTCCCGTGGCTGGTGACCATGGACGACCACGAGGTGGACGACAACTGGGCCGCGGACTCCTCCGGCCTCGATCTCGACATCGACAATCTGCCCGCCCTGTTCCGCCGCCGCCGGGCCGCCGCCTTCCAGGCCATGTACGAACACCAGCCGCTGCGGCTGGCCCAGCTGCCCGCGGGTAACCGCGTCCACCTGCACCGCCGCTACCACTACGGCAGCCTGGCCGACATCACCATGCTCGACACCCGCCAGTACCGGACGCTGCCCGCCGTGCGCAACGGCGACATGACCACCGACCTCGGACCGCGCTCCGACCCCTCGGCCACCATGCTCGGCCGGGAACAGCGGGACTGGCTCGTCGACGGCTTCGCCCGCTCCGAGGCGCGCTGGCACATCCTGGGCAATCAGGTCGTCATGGCGCAGACCGACCACGACCCCGGCCCCGACGTCGCGGTCTCCACCGACGCCTGGGACGGTTACGTGGCCGAGCGCGCCGAGGTGCTCGCGGCCGCCGTCGAACGCGGCGTGCGGAACCTGGTGGTCATCACCGGTGACCGGCACGAGAACTACGCCGCCGACCTGCGCGGCGACTACACCGACCCGGACTCCCCCGTCGTCGGCAGCGAGTTCACCGGCACCTCGATCACCAGCGGCGGCGACGGCGTGGACATCTACGAGCACGGCAAGCGCCTGCTGGCCGCCAACCCGGACCTCAAGTACTACAACGCCCAGCGCGGCTACGTGCGGGTCGAGGTGGATCGGCAGTTGTGGCGCAACGACTTCCGCGTCGTGCCCTATGTGCAGCGGCCGGGCGCGCCGGTGCGCACCGATGCCACCTATATCGTCCAGGACGGCGTGCCCGGCGTGCTGGAGGCCTACCAGCCGGACCGGCCCACCCCCGCCGACCTGCGCGTCCGCGACGAGGTGGAGGAGCTGGCCCAGGTGGTGGACGGGGCGCGCTGACCGCGGACCCAGCCCGGCGCGGTCCAGCGTGGTGATGATGGCCGCACGAGTATCGGGCCGCACGGGTATCGGATAGCCTTCGCGTGATCGACAGTCACGAGCTCTCCCGTTGCGCGCACAGCGAATGTCCAGGAGGTTGCGGTGGTCGGTGGTTCCAGATCTCGGTTGTTCAGAACGGCGGCGGCGCTGGTGGGGGCGGCCGCGTTCGCGATGTCGGCGATGGGGTGTGACTCGGAGCCGGGCGACTCGGAGCCCGCGGGTGCGGCGGACCGGGAGGCCGCCGCGGTGAAGGCCTACACCTACACCTATCCGCTGGTGTCGGTGGAGGTGACGCGACGGCAGTCGACGAACCTGCCCGCGGCGAATCCCGCGATCGGCGCCGCGCCGATGAACCAGCCGGCGCCGCTGAGCTTTCTGCCCGACGCGAACTTCACCGCCGTGGTGCGGCCGAACGTCGACACCATGTACGTCTCGATGTTCTTCGACGTGTCGCAGGAGCCGCTGGTGGTGAGCGTGCCCGACATGGGCGACCGCTACCACCTGTTCCCGCTGCTGGACATGTGGACCGATGTCGACGCCTCGCCCGGCCCGCGCACCCTCGGCGTGGTGCACGGCTACGAGTTCGCCATCGTCGGGCCCGACTGGGAGGGCACGCTGCCCGAGGACGTGATCGAGTACCGGCTGCCCACCGACGCGGGCTGGATGATCGGGCGCATCCAGGTGGACGGCCCGGAGGACGTGCCGAACGTGATCGCCATCCAGAACCAGATCCGGGCCACGCCGCTGAGCGCGTACGGGCAGCCCTACACCCCGCCCGCCGACAACCCGGTGAACCCCGACTGGCCGCGCGAGCAGGAGGTGGCCCGCTACGTCCACGACCTGACGCCGCAGCAGTACTGGGATCTGTTCTACTCCAGCCTCTCGCACACCCAGACCCGCCCCGAGGACGGGCCGCTGCTCGAGGAACTGGCGCAGATCGGCTGGTCGCCGGACGAGCCGCTCGACCTGGCCGCGCTCCCCGACGACGAACGCGCCGCCTGGGAGCAGGCCTGGCCGAAGGCGCTGTCGCAGATCGCGGGCGACCTCGGGGAGGAGCCGGTGAACGGCTGGAAGACCGCGCGCGGCACCATCGGCGACTACGGCGACGACTACACCGCCCGCGCCGTCGTGGCCTACGCCGGGCTCGGCGCGAACCTCCCACAGGACGCGCTCTACCCAGGCACCTCCGTGGACGACCGCGGCGAGCAACTCGATTCCGCGAACACCTATGTCCTGAGCTTCCCCGCCGACGAGGTGCCCCCGGTGCAGGCCTTCTGGTCGCTGACCATGTACGACGAGCGCGGCTTCCTCGTCGCCAACCCGGCGAACCGCTTCGCCGTGCGCGGCGAGACCCACGCCACCGCCCCCGACGGCACCGTCGACATCTACATCCAGCGCGAGAGCCCAGGCCTCGAACGCGAGGCCAACTGGCTGCCCGCGCCCGCCGACGGGCCGTTCAACCTGATGTTGCGCGCCTACTGGCCGGACGAGGCGATCATCGAGGGGTCCTGGAACCCGCCCGCGGTCACCCGCACGAACTGACGGGTCGGCGACAGCGTTGCCGCGGCACCCGCTTCAGCAGCGTGCCGGTGGGCGGGCGGGGCAGTCCCCGGCTCAGAGCGCCTCGAGGATGGTGGCGTTGGCCTGACCGCCGCCCTCGCACATGGTCTGCAGGCCGTAGCGGATGCCGTTGTCGCGCATATGGTGGACCAGCGTGGTCATCAGGCGCGCGCCGCTGCCGCCGAGCGGGTGGCCGAGTGCGATGGCGCCGCCGTTGGGGTTGAGCCGCTCGGCCTTCGCGCCGGTGTCGGCGAGCCAGGCCAGCGGCACGGGCGCGAACGCTTCGTTGACCTCGAACACGCCGATGTCGTCGATGCCGAGGCCGCTGCGTTCCAGCGCCTTCCGGGTGGCGGGGATGGGCGCGGTCAGCATGATGACCGGGTCGGCGCCGGTCACGACGGCGGTGTGCACGCGCGCCAGCGGTGTCAGGCCGAGCTGCTCGGCCTTCTCGCTGGTCATGATCAGCAGACCGGCCGCGCCGTCGCTGATCTGCGAGGAGTTGCCCGCGTGGATGACGCCGTCCGGCTTGAAGGCGGGCTTCAGGTCGGCCAGCGTCTCCACCGAACTGCCGCGCCGCACACCCTCGTCCGCGCCGACCTGCACGCCCTCGGCCGTGGTGACCGGCGCGATCTGGGCGTCGAAGCGGCCCTCGTCCTGCGCGCGGGCGGCCTTCTCGTGGGAGGCGACGCTGAACTCGTCGAGCTGCGTGCGGGACAAGCCCCACCGTTCGGCGATCATCTCCGCGCCGATGCCCTGGTTGGGGACCACGCCGTCGTAGCGCTCCAGGAACGCCGGGCTCATCGGGTTGCCGCCGGTGACCGCGGCGCCCATGGGCACCCGGCTCATCGACTCGACACCGCCTGCCACGACCACGTCGTAGTGTCCGGCCACCACGCCCGCGGCGGCGAAATGCACCGACTGCTGGGACGATCCGCACTGGCGGTCGACGGTGACACCGGGCACCGACTCGGGCCAGCCCGCCGCCAGCACGGCATTGCGGGCGATGTCGAAGGTCTGCTCGCCGACCTGTCCGACACAGCCCCACACCACATCGTCGACCACGGTGGGATCGATGCCGGTCTGCTCCGCGATCGACCGCAGCACATGAGCCGACAGGTCGACGGGATGGACGCCGGACAGACCACCGTTCCGCTTGCCGACCGGCGTGCGCACCGCCGCCACGATCACCGCATCACGCATGAGAACCGCCTCCGATATTCCTGTTGTCCGATCATCCCGGTGATGATCGAGTACCTGTTCCGCGTCACCGTGGGTTCAGCTTCTCGCCGAGTTCACGGCGGAGATCGGCTTTGCGAACCTTGCCGATGGCTGTCCTGGGCAGAGCCGCGCGGACGTCGAGATATTCCGGCGTCTTCTGCCTGGTCATGCCGGCCGCGGCGAAATGCGCGCGGATGTCGTCGAGGGTGGGCGGTCCGGCGGGGCCCGGCACGACGACCGCGCCCACCTTCTCGCCGTAGTAGGGATCGGGCACGGCGACCGCGGCGGCGTCGGCCACGCCGGGACAGCCGAGCAGCACGTCCTCGACCTCGCGCGAGGAGATCGTCTCGCCCGCCCGGATGATCACGTCCTTGGCCCGGTCGGTGATCGTCAGATAGCCCTTGGCGTCGAGTCTGCCGATGTCGCCGGTGCGCAGCCAGGGTCGCCCGCCGTCGCCCCGGTCGAGCCAGGTCCCGGCGTCGAGGGCCGGATCGCGGTAGCCGGCGAAGGTTTCCGGGCCACGGCAGATCACCTCGCCGTCCACCCCTGTCGGCACCTGTGCCCCGGTCTCGTCGACGATCGCGACCTCGACGCCCGCGCACGGTCTGCCGTCGGTGAACTGCCGTTTGGCCAGCGGATCGGTGGCCGTTCCCGAGGACACCGTCGGATGCTCGGTGGAGCCGTAGCAGCGGAAGGCCGATATGCCGAGCCGGTCCGCCCTGGCGACGAGGTCGGCGGGCACGGTGGCCGCGCCGACGAGATAACGCGCCAGGCTGCCGAGTTCGGCTCCCGCCTCTAGCGCGTCGAGCAGGGTGGCCAGATGCAGCGGGGTGCCGGAGGTGCTGGTGATCCGGTAGCGCGGAATGAGTTCGAGCGCGAGATCGGCGTCCCAGCCGTCCAGGAAGACCGTCGACCTGCCGAGCAGCAGCGGCCGCAACAGCGACACGACACCCGCGATGTGGCCGAAGGGGAAGGAGACCAGCCCGACCGCCTCGTCCTCCTCTCCCAGTCCGCCGGGGGCGCTGCGGATCTCGGCCAACACGCCGGCGCCGGTGTGCTGGACGCCTTTCGGGGCCGCGGTGGTGCCGGAGGTGTAGTTGACGATGGCGATCTCGGGGTCGGCCGGTGCGCGATAAGCGCCCGCGGCCTCGGCGAGCTCGTCGACGAGTTCCACGCGGGTGCCCGCCGCCCGGAAGGCGGGGGCGCGCTCGGTGTAGTCGATCGACCGCCACTGTCTCGTGGTCAGCAGCAGTGTCGCCCCGGACTCGCCGAGCACGAACTCGGTCTCGCGCTGTCCGTAGATGTGCACCAGCGGGACCAGCGTCGCGCCGCTGATCAGCACCGCCGCGTAGGCGACCGCGGCTTCGACCGAATTGGGCACCTGCACGGCGGCGACTGTCCCCGGGCCGTGGCCGCCTTCCTGCATCCAGCCCGCGAGTGCCTGTGCGCGCCCGAGCAATTCGCCCACGGTCGTCTCGGACACGCCCGCCGCGGTGTGGAAGCGCAGCGGGCTCGACCCGTGCGTCCGGGCGGCCGCGGTGAGCGCCGCGATCAGTGAGCTGTTCGCCGACTCCGTTGTCAGGACCATGCGTTCGTTCTCTTCAGGAGCGGATCAGCGCGACACTGTTGCGGGCGTATTCGGCGCGTCTGCGGGCGCTGGTCAGAAAGGACGGCGGCGAGAGGAAGACCAGATCGCGCGGCAGCGAGTCGTCGGCGCGCCGTTCGGCGAGTCGCTCGGCGGCCCGGTCGGTGCTGCCGTACACGGCGACGGCGTCGAGCATATCGTCGGTGACGGCCGCGGCCATCCCGTCGATGTCGCCCTGGGCGAAGGCGGTGCGCAGCCGCGCGACCTGCTCGGTCCAGCCGTGGTGCTCGACGTAGGGGTCGTAGGTCTTCACGGTGAGGTAGAAGCCGACCATGCGCCGGGCGTCGCGGGCGGCGCGCGCGGGATCGGCGTCGTCGACGGCGGTGATGAGCCAGCCGTGTTCGAGCCAGCCCTCCCGTGCCGAGGCGGCTGCGGGGCGGACCACCTCGTGCCACCAGCGCCCGGTGAACAGCCCGTGCCCGATCATGCCGTCGGCGTGTTCGGCCGCGGCCGCCACCATGCGCCGGTTGAACCCGGCGAACAGCAGTGGCACGTCGAGCCTGCCGAGCACCGGAGCCTGCACCCGTGCGTTCACCCGGTAGTACGGGCCCTCGTAGCGCACCCGTTGACCGTTCTCCGCGTGCAGCCAGGCCCGCACCGCGCCCGCGAGATCGACCATCCTGGCCACCGGCCGGTCGGCCTCCACGCCGAACCAGTCACGGTTGATGGAGTACGCGCCCGATCCGAGGCCGCAGAACAGCCGTCCCGGCGCCTTGCGGTGCAGGGTCCTGATCGCCGAGGCGTGCGCGTAGGGCGTGCGGGCGAAAGCGTAGGCGATGGAGGTGCCGACCCGCGCCGAACTCGTGCCGTCCACCATCTCGGCGAGGACCTCGTAGGCGTCGTTGTCGACGAAATCCCCGGTGCAGAAGGCGGTGACGCCCGCGGCCTCGGCCGCCCGCGCCACGTCAGCGCCCGGCCACGGCAACCCGAACTCCATATCAGCACCTTCCGGCCTCGATCAGTTATCTATTTGTACTATGTTATCTGTGAATACGCAGTAGTTCGGGGCCACTGCCCCGGCCGAGCCCCGAAGGATGGAGGCCCCCGTGACCGAGGCTCGTCCCGCGCCCGCAGGCGTACTGACCGACGAGGCTTTCGAGCGCTCCCGCAAGCGGATCGGAATCCCCGACCGGCCGCTCACGCCGCACAATCTCGAGGTCACCGCGGACGGGACCAGGCACTTCGCCTACGGCTACGGCGACGACAACCCGCTGTACTGCGATCCCGACTACGGCAAGAACAGCCGCTGGGGCGGGCTGATCGCCCCGCCGAACTTCGTCTACACCATGGGCGAGAACGCCGCGCCGCCGCTGACGCCGGAGCAGAAGGCGATCATGAAGGGCGACCCGTTCGCCGGGCTCGGCTCCTATCAGGCCGTCATGGAATTCGAGTACTTCCGCCCACTGCGCCTCGGCGACCGCTGCCGGGTGCTGCGCTCGCAGGTGGGCGTGCGGGAGAAGCCGTCCGCGTTCGGCGGCCGCACCGCCCACGTCACCAACGACTTCCTCTTCGCCACCGGCGACGGCGACATGGTGGCCGTGCAGCGCGGCACCTGGATCAACGCCGAGCGGCACACCAGCAAGCAGCGCGCGGGCGTGAAACCGCCGGTCGACGTGAGCTCTGCCTACACCGAAGAACAGCTCGCCGAGATCGACGCCGCCTACGACGCCGAGACCCGCCGCGGCGCCGAACCGCGCTACTGGGAGGACGTGCGGGTCGGCGACGAACTCCAGCAGCGGGTCAAGGGCCCGCTCACCGTCACCGACATCGTGGTCTGGCACGTCGGCTGGGGCATGCAGCTCACCCCGCCCGGCGCCTTCGCCATCTCCCGCGGCGTGCGCAGGAAGGTGCCCGGCCTGTACCCGCCGAACGCCCGCAACATCCCCGACACGGTGCAACGCCTGCACTGGGAGCCAGAACGCGCGCGCGAACTGGGCATCCCGATGAGCTACGACTACGGCGCCATGCGCGAGACCTGGCTGACCCACCTGATCACCGACTGGATGGGCGACGACGCCTGGCTGTGGAAGCTGTCCTGCCAGCACCGCAAGTTCAACTACATCGGCGACACCTCGTGGGTGCGCGGCCGGGTCACCGGCAAGTCCGAGACCGAGCAGGGCCATCAGGTCGAGCTGGAGGTGTGGGTGCAGAACCAGCGCGGCGAGACCACCACGCCCGGCAGCGCGGTGGTGCTGCTGCCGAGCCGGGATCGAGCGGTCACGCTGCCCGCGCCGCCTGCGAACAGCCTCGAGGGGATGCTCGAGCACGAGATCGCGCGATTCGCGCAGTAGCGGTACCCGGCGCGGCGTCCCGATCCCGCGCCGACCTCAGCGCAATGTCCACTTCGGCTTGGTGAAGCCTTCGCGGGAGACCTCCGCGGTGCCGATGGGGTTGCCGCGCATGGGGTAGTTCCACGCGACCGCCTGGGCCGCGGCCCGGTCCATGCCCAGCGTCTCCCACACGGCCTTGACCGTGCCCTGCACCGCCACCGTCGGTTTGGCCGCGATCCGGCGCGCGAGTTCGTCCACGCGCGCGTGCAACCGCTCGTACGGAACCACTTCCGAGACCAGGCCGATCTGGTACGCGCGCTGCGCCGACATGCGCTCGTCCAGGCCGAGCAGCGCCCAGCGCATGACCTCGCCCAGCGGCACCCGCCTGGCCAGGCCGATCGGTTCGAGCGCCGAGGTGAGGCCGTAGGAGACGTGCGGGTCGAAGAAGGTGGCGTCCTCGGCGGAGACGATGAAGTCGACGTCGTTGAGCCAGTAGAAGGCGCCACCGGCCACCATGCCGTGCACGGCGGCGATCACCGGCTTCCACACCTTGTTGGCCCGCGGCGACAGGGCCCGCCCAGGGTCCTCCTCGTTCCAGATGTTCTCCGGCAGGTCGAGGCCCTCGCCGACGTCGATGCCGGTGCAGAACGCCTTGTCGCCCGCCGCGCGCAGGACCGCCACGTGGATGTCGTCGTCGCGGCGCACCCGCGCCCAGATCTCCGGGAACTCCGCGAGCATCCGGCGGTTGAACGCGTTGAGCGCCTCCGGGCGGTTGAGCGTGATGGTGGCGACGTGGTCGGCGACCTCGAACAGCACGGTCTTGTACGGCATCTGGCGTCTACCCCTTCCGGCGTGGTTCGCGCGGCATGCCGAGCGCACGCTCGGCGATGACGTTCTTCAGCACTTCGGTGGCCCCGCCCGCGATGGTGTAGGCGCGGGCGTAGAGGAAGGCGTCCTGCCACCATCCCCCGGCCACGGCCGCCGCATCCCCCTCGGCGAGGATGGCGTTCGCGCCCTGCAGGCGCATCCCGGTCTCCGCGAGCGCGAGATTGGTCTCGCTGAAGAAGATCTTGACCGCGGCGGCATCGGCGGGGCCCTCGGTGCCGGCCAGCATGTGCGACTGCACCGCCTTGCTCATCGCGTCGCTGACCAGCACCCTGGTGGCGATGCGGCCGATCTGTTCGGAGTCGCCGTCGAGGGCGAGCAGGTCGTGCAGGTGCTGGATCAGCTCGACGGAACCGGCGGCCACCCCGCTGCGCTCGTGCGCGAGGCTGGAGCCGGCCACCCGCCAGCCGTCGTTCACGCGGCCGAGCACCCGGTCGGCCGGGATGCGCACGCCGTCGAGGAAGACCTCGTTGAAATCGCTGGTGCCGGTGATCTCGCGCAGCGGCCGGACCGTGATCCCCGGTGTGTTCATGTCGAGGATGAACGCGGTGATGCCCGCGTGCTTGGGCGCGTCGGGGTCGGTGCGGGCCAGCAGATAGCCGATGTCGGCGTGGTGGCCGTTGGTCGTCCAGACCTTCTGGCCGTCGACCACCCACTCGCCGTCGTCGCGCACCGCACGGGTGCTCAGGCCCGCCAGGTCACTGCCCGCGCCCGGTTCACTGAACAGCTGGCACCAGAGGTGTTCGGCCGAGCGGATCTTCGGCAGGAACTCCGCGCGCTGTTGCGGCGTGCCGAACTCGATCAGCGCGGGCGCGGCCAGCCCGGTGGCCGCGCCGATCGGCCCCCAGGTGCCCGCCCTGGCGATCTCCTCGGCCACGATGAACGCCTCGGACGGGTCGTAGTCGGCGCGCCCGCCGTATTCCACCGGCCAGTCCGCGCCGAGGAAGCCCGCGGCGAACAGGTCCGCGGTGAATGCGCGGATCGCCGGAACCAGTTCGGGCGCCGGTGCGCGCACACCGGTGTGCTCCTTGGGTCCGGGATTGCGTTCGGCCACGAAAGCCCGCACGCGCGCGCGAAACTCCTCCAGCCGCTCGGACGTAACGATCCGCATCGTCGTGGCACCCCTTGCCCGCCGCTCCCACGTGCCGCCGTCTCGGCATCGTCAGCACGGCGGCATCGAACATAGTTAAGATAGATTGTTTAGTTAGATGATTACCGCTGTTGGTTGATAGCATACCGACGCCGAGCCCGCCCGCGACTCCGCCGAATCGCCCGGACGCACTCGCCGCCTGACAGAACCACCACCCGACAGACTCCCCCGACAGAAGAGGCCGACGCGTGGACTTCGAACTCACCGAAGAGCAGCGGCTGCTGCGCGAATTCTCCCGCGCCATGCTCACCGCCGCCTGCCCGCCCGCTCTCGTGCGCGCGGTGGCGGACGCGGGCACCGACGGTGACGACGCGTTGTGGCAGAAGGCCGTCGAACTCGGCTGGCCCTCGCTGGCGGTCGCCGAGGACGCGGGCGGCGCCGGTCAGGGCGTGATCGAACTCTGCCTGGTCGCCGAGGAGGTGGGCCGGGCCGCCGCGCCTGGACCGTTCGCGGAGAGCGCCCTGGTCGCCGCGGCGGCGGCCGGCGGCGGCGCGCCCCGCGGCCGGGGGGGCGGGCAGGGCGGGGGGCAACACAAAGGGGCCCGGGGGGGCCCCCCCCCCCCCCCGGGCAGGCCCCCCGCCCGG
>NZ_JARWRU010000452.1 GCF_029867845.1 Nocardia farcinica
GGTTGTGGGGGTGTTGTTGTTTGGGTGGGGGGTTGGGCGGGCCCCCCCCCCCCCGCGCCCGAAACGAATCGCGGAACACCGATCCCCCTATCCGGCGGCTGGTATGCCGCGACCGGCCTGCTGGATGGTCGCGTGCTCGACCTGGACCCGCACCGGTGGCGCGACGCGATGACCGTGCTCACCGCCGCCGACGCGCTCGGCGCCGGTGAGCGCCTGCTGGAGATGACGGTCGCCTACACCACGGTGCGCGAACAGTTCGGCAGGCCGATCGGCTCGTTCCAGGCGGTCAAACACAAGGCCGCGGACATGCTCATCACCCTCCAGGGCGTGCGCGCGGCCACCTATCGGGCGGCCATGGCCATCGACGCGGGCGCGCCGGACGCGAGCCTGTGGGCGAGCGTGGCGAAAGCGCATGCCGCCTAGGGTGTCAGCGAGGTCGCGGGCACGGCCCTGCAACTGCACGGCGGTATCGGCTTCACCTGGGAACACGATCTGCACCTTTTCCTGCGTCGCGCCAAGGTGGACGAGGCGATCTGGGGGAACGCGAGTTCGCACCACCGGCGGGTGGCCGCGTTGCTCCGGCAGGCCGGGTAGGCGCACCCCACCCAGCCGATGAGGCGGGCGCGCGCAGTCGCGGCAGGCGAGGCGGGTGCGTGCCCGGCACGCCCTCGCCCTCGGCCGGGAGCGATGCTCGGTCAGCGCGGCGGCATGGCCGGATCGTAGGGCAGTCGCAGCACCTGTTCGGCCACGGTGTTGCGCTGGATCTCCGCCGTGCCTGCGCCGATGGTGGAGGCGCGCGTCATGAGGAAGCCCTTCAGCCAGCGGCCCCGCTGCACCGCGTCCTCGGCGGGCGCGGCCACGATCCCGTCGGGACCGAGCATGTCCACGGCGAATTCGTGCAGGTCCTGTTCGAAGGCGGCGATCAGCAACCGGGACACCGACGAGGCCGCGCCCGGTTCGCCCTTGGTGAGGATGTCGGAGACGGTGCGTTCGGCGTTGTAGCGGATCAGCCGCACCCGCATCTCGAACTCCACCAGCCGGTCGCACACCAGCGGATCGTCGGTCAGCCCGCGCTCGTGGGCGAGGTCGATCAGTTCGTTCAGGACCCGACGGTAGGACGCTGCCTGGTTCATCGCGCCCGCCGACCGTTCGTGCCCCAGCGAGGTGCGTGCCAGCGGCCAGCCCTCGTTCTCCTCGCCGATCCGGTTGGCCACCGGGACGCGCACGTCGTCGAAGAACACCTCGGCGAAGACGGCGGAGCCGGTCAGATCGCGCAGCGGGCGGATCGTGACCCCGGGGGCGTGGGCGTCGATGATCAGGTAGGTGATGCCCTTCTGCCTCGATTCCGGTGAGCCGGTGCGGACCAGGCAGAACAGCATGTCGGCCAGGGTGCCGCTGCTCGTCCACACCTTCTGGCCGTTGACCACGTACTCCTCGCCGTCGCGGCGCGCGGTGGTGCGCAGCGAGGGCAGGTCCGAGCCTGCGCCCGGTTCGGAATATCCCTGGCACCACACGACGTCGCCGCGCAGCATGGGCCGCAACCAGCGCCGCTTCTGTTCCTCGGTGCCGTATTTGATGATCGTGGGCGCGACGATGCCGAGGCCGGTGCCCAGCGGACCGGGCACCCTGGCCCTGGCGATCTCCTCCTGGTAGATGATCTGCCTGCGGAACGACAGATCCATCCCGCCGTACTCGCGCGGCCAGGACGGGCCCGCGTACCCGTTGTCGACCAGGGTGGCGTGCCAGGCCTTGGTCCACCGCACCCGTTCCCCCGGGTCACGCGGGCGCGGCCCGGGCGAATGCGTGCTCAGGAATTCGCGCAGCCGGGCGCGGAACTGCTCGTCCGTCTCGTTCGCGCCGATCTCGTGCTCGCGGGTGTCGTGCTCGCCGATCGCACGGCCGGTGCCGGTCATCTCGCTCCTCGGATTCCTGCCAGCGCGCCGAGGCGGGCCCGGTGACTTCCTGTTGTGCCAAGCAACATCTCGCTGGTCTTGGCGCGTTTGAGGTAGAAGGGTGCGTCGTGTTCCCAGGTGAACCCGATGCCGCCGTGGATCTGGATGTTCTCCTTGGCGACCCGGGTGTAGGCGCGGCCCGCCCAGGCGGCGGCCAGCGCGGCGGCCAGCGAACCCTCCGGGTCGCGCTCGGCCAGCAGCGAGGCCGCCGCGTGCACGGCGTTGCGCGCGGACTCCACCTCGAGCAGCAGATCGGCGCAGCGATGCTTGATCGCCTGGAACGCTCCGATCGGGCGGTCGAACTGCACCCGGACGCGGGCGTAGGCGACGGCCATCTCCAGCGCG
>NZ_JARWRU010000453.1 GCF_029867845.1 Nocardia farcinica
GGGGGCCCGGGCGGCGCGGGGGGGGGGGCGGGGGGGGGTTATTGGGCGTGCGGGGGGGGGGGTGTGTTCACACCCCCCCCCCCCCGCCCAATCCGTGGCGGAGGATAGGGGATTTGAACCCCTGAGGGCGTTAACCCAACCCGCGTTCCAGGCGAGCGCCATAGGCCACTAGGCGAATCCTCCGTGGAGCAGCATAGCGAATGGTTGCGGGTTCATGCCAAACCGGGTCCCGGGCGGGGGTGCGGGGGGAGGGGTGCGGCGGGGCGGGCGGAGACCCGCTATAGTGGGCGGCGGATCCCGCGCGGCGCGCATCCTGTGAACTCCCCCAGGGCCGGAAGGCAGCAAGGGTCAACGGGCTCTGCCGGGTGCGCGGGGTCCCCTGAATTCCGGCCGGTCCGGCCCGTCCCCTGCTTCACCTCTCCCCTGATTCCCGCTGCTACCAGCGGTGTCGTACGCCGTGGCGCTGCCTCGGGGAACGGCGAGCGGCACGAGGTTCCCACCGGCCGACGGTTCCCCCGCGATGTGCCGGCGCGCACCACCGCCGGGGCAGTCGCGGGCCGCGGCAACGACCCCCGTGATGTCCCGGCTGCGGGTAACGTGAACACCGTCTCCGGCGCGGGCCGCACGGCCGCGGCGGAAGTCACACCCTTTCCCCTCGCTGCTTGAAAGGCTGCCAAGGATGCCCCGGCAAACGCAGATCGGTTTGATGAGCCATGACGAGCTCGTGTCCGAACACGAGACCCAGTCCGCGAACTACGCGAAGCTCAAGGCCGAGAAGCTCACGCTGGATCTGACCAGGGGCAAGCCCGCGCCCGAACAGCTCGACCTGTCCAACGAGCTGCTCACCCTGCCCGGCGACGGCGACTTCCGCGACGGCGGCGGCACCGACTGCCGCAACTACGGCGGCCTGCACGGCCTGCCCGAGCTGCGCGCCATCTTCGGCGAGCTGCTCGGCATCCCGGTGGACAATCTGATCGCGGGCAACAACGCCAGCCTGGAGCTGATGCACGACACCATCGTGTTCGCGATGCTGCACGGCACCAACGATTCCGAGCGCCGCTGGGCGGACGAGCCGGTGGTCAAGTTCCTGTGTCCGGTGCCCGGCTACGACCGGCACTTCGCCATCACCGAATCGCTGGGCATCGAGATGATCCCGGTGCCGATGCTGGCCGACGGCCCCGACACCGCGAAGATCGCCGAACTGCTCACCGATCCGGCGGTCAAGGGCCTGTGGGCGGTGCCCAACTACTCCAACCCGACCGGCGTGGTGTTCTCGGAAAAGGTGGTGCGCGAACTGGTTTCGCTGCCCGCCGCCGCCCCGGACTTCCGGCTGTTCTGGGACAACGCCTACGCGGTGCACCCGCTGACCGACACCGCGGCGCCGGTGCTCGACGTGCTCGGCATGGCCGCCGAGGCGGGCAACCCGAACCGGCCGATCGTGTTCGCCTCCACCTCGAAGATCACCTTCGCCGGCGCGGGCGTGAGCTTCCTCGGCTCCTCCACCGAGAACCTGAACTGGTACCTCGGCCACGCGGGCAAGAAGAGCATCGGCCCGGACAAGATCAACCAGCTGCGCCACCTGCGCTTCTTCCGCGACGCCGACGGCGTGCGGGCGCACATGCAGAAGCACCGGGAGATCCTGGAGCCGAAGTTCGCGCTCGTGCTGCGCATCCTGGAGGACCGCCTCGGCCCGTCGAAGGTGGCGTCCTGGACCGAGCCGAAGGGCGGCTACTTCATCAGCCTCGACGTGCCGGAGGGCACCGCGAGCCGGGTGATCGCCTTGGCGAAGGAGGCGGGCATCGCGTTGACGGCCGCGGGCTCGGCCTTCCCGTACCGGAAGGACCCGGAGGACAAGAACATCCGCATCGCGCCCAGCTTCCCCAAGCTCTCCGAGCTGGAGGTCGCCATGGACGGCCTGGCCACCTGCGTGCTGCTGGCCGCCACCGAGAAGGCGCTCGGCAAGTAACCTGGACGAACCAGCGCGGCCCCCGTATCCGGTGTGGATGCGGGGGCCGTCGTTCGTCCCGGGGTGCTCAGGCGGGCTTGTGGGCGAGCACCGCGAACATGGTGACCGACAGGTGGATGTCGCCGGTGCGGGCGCCGCGTTCGAGGTCGGCCAGCAGCTGGGCGCGCTCGGCCTCGGTGATCGAGCCGCGGGCCACCGCCATCGCGGAGATGCGGTCGACCAGCGAGCCCGGCCCGGCCGCGCGGGTCTGCACCAGCGCCTGCGAGCCGATCTCGTCGACCACCAGGCCCGCCTGGGTGAGCAGGCCGGGCAGCCTGCGGCCGGACAACGGGTTGGTGGTGGCCGCGATGAGGGTCTCGATCACCTGGCGGGCGACCCGCCGGTCGCCGGGGTGCACGATGGCGGTCTCCCAGTCGACGTCCATCACCACGGTGCGGCCGCCGGGGCGCAGCACACGCGCGATCTCGTTGGCGGCGCGCGCCGGGGCGGTCAGGTGCTGGAAGACGCGCTCGGAGAGCACGGCGTCGAAGTAGTCGGCGCCGAAGGGGATCCCGTAGGCGTCGCCGGAGTAGAACCTGGCGGTGGAATCCTTCTGCGCGGCGCGGCGTTCGGCCGAGGAGAGCAGATTCGGGTCGGGCTCGACGCCGATCGCCTCGCCGGTCGGGCCGACCGCGTCGGCGAAGACGAAGACTTCCGAGCCGGTGCCCGACCCGATGTCGACCGCGCGTTCGCCGGGTTGCACGGCGAGGGCGTCGTGGGCCCAGGTGCGTAGCTGTTGGATGCCGGGCAGGGCTGCCTGCAGGTCGCGTACGTCGACCAGTTGATTCTGGCCCGCGCTGTCGAAGCGGTCCGGGCGCAAACCGGGAGTGTCCATGCGCGCATTTCCGTCCGTCGGGATCACCGTCGTCATGCGCCGAGCGTACGCGGCGGCAAACCCGGTCGCAGCGCCAGCCTGTGACCCGTGTCACCGCGATGTGGAGCGTGCAACGTCTCGCTCAGGCCGCGCAGAACTCGTTGCCCTCCGGGTCGAGCATCACCCACCAGTGCCCGGCGGGCCCCTGGTCGACCTCCTGCACCCTGGTCGCGCCCAGCGACTCGAGCCGCGAGACCAGCGCGTCCAGCCCCTCGTCACCGGCGTGGATGTCGATGTGCAGGCGGTTCTTGACCGTTTTGGGTTCCGGCACGTCCTGGAACAGGATGCGCCTGCCCTGACCGACGCCGCTGACCGGTTCGAACGGGTCCTCCGGGTGGCGGATGGCGGCGTACCCGCGGAAGATGCGGCGGCCGCGATGCTCGCCGACCATGTGCGCCGGCAACTGGCCCTGCGCCAGCAAACGCTCGATGAGCGGCTGCGGGTCCTCCACCACGTAGCCGAGGGCGGCGGCCCAGAAGTCGGCCAGCACGGGCGCGTCGCGGGTGTCGATGACGAGCTTCCAACTCGATGCCATGCCGGGAAGCTACACCCGGCCACCGACAGGGCAGGCGCCCCGGCACGCCCCGGCACGCGGCTGCGCCGGGGCCGTGATCCGCGTCGCGGCGGGAGTGGGATGATCGGAGACGGTGACTGCCCGGAAAAGGCCCGCGACCGCGAAGGGGACGATGGTGAGCGTGACTCTGTGCCTGGCCCAGGAACCCGAGGCGGACAGGTTGCTGTCGGAAAATATGTTCGCGCTGCTCACGGGCATGCTGCTGGATCAGCAGTATCCGCTCGAGCACGCATTCCGCGGGCCGAGGAAAATCGCCGAACGTATGGGCGGATTCGACATCCGCCGGATCGCCGAGGCCGACCCGGCCGAATTCGAGGAGTTGTGCGCCACCCCGCCCGCCATTCACCGGTACGGCCGGTCCATGGCGAGGCGCACCCAGGATCTGGCCAGGTACGTGCTGGAACACTACGACGGCGACACCGAGCGCATCTGGACCGACGGTGACCCCGACGGGGCCACTGTCCTGCGCAGACTCGAGGATCTGCCCGGCTACGGCACGCAGAAGGCCAAGATCTTCCTCGCCCTGCTCGGCAAGCAGCTCGGGGTGCGCCCCGCGGGCTGGGAGAAGGCCGCGGGTGACTACGCGGAGCCGAATTCCCGGCGTTCGGCCGCCGACATCACCGACGGTGAATCGCTGCTCGAGGTGCGCGCGTTCAAGAAACAGATGAAAGCGCAGGCCAAAGCCGCCGCGGGCGATTAGGGCGGGGGTTTTCGATCTCGCTGCGTTTTTCCCTCCCGGTGGAAAGCCGGTTGCCACATGCTTGCGACCGACAGCTTCACCGGATGAGAGATTGTGCAGCGCAGATGAAGAAGAGCAAGCTTGCCGTGCTCACGGCACTGGTGTCCATCGTGGCCGGCGTCGCGGGCGGCACCGCCAACGCCGCGCCGGCGCAGGTGCCTGAGGCGGTGAACTTCACCGCCCACGCCACCGACACGCAGTCGATCATCTCGATCGATTCCGGCTCGCTGGTCGTCGAGAACGACGCCCTCGCGATCAAGGCCGCCGACGGAACCACACTCGCGGGCACGCCGCTGCGCTTCCGTATCGACGAGTTCGAGTTCCCGATCGCCGCTGAGGTCACCGACCGCACCGCCGTCCTCACCCCGCAGATCTCGGTCGACAAGGCCGTCTACAAGCCGGTCGCGCTCCCGCACGAGGACAAGGCCCCCTGGAAGAGCGAGTACGAGCGTGAGGTCGCGGCCTGGACCCGCCTGACCAGCACCATCTCCATGGGCGCCACCATCGGCACCCTCGTCGGCGGCCTCACCGGCGCCGCGGCCGGCTGCGTCCTCGGCGGCATCGCCGGCGCCACCGTCGCCTCGGCCACCATCGTCGGCCTGTTCGGGCCCTTCGTCCCCGCCGCCGCGATCGGCTGCATCGGCGGCATCCTCGCCGTCGGCGCGCTGGGCACCCTCGCCGGTCAGATCCTGGTGACCGCGCCTGTGGCCATCGGCGCCGCGATCCAGTACCTCACCACCGTCAACCAGCCCTTCACCCCGCCGGCCGCCAAGTGACACACGCCCTCGGCCACAGCGGCAGGCCGCGCACCTCCCGGCCCGGCGACACCACGGTGCGGTAGCCAGGGCAGTGCCGCGGCCGGGGTGGTGAACCGGCGCAATATGAGCCCCCCGGGCGCGGGCGGGGGGGGGGGGGGGGGGGGGGGGGGGGGGGGGG
>NZ_JARWRU010000454.1 GCF_029867845.1 Nocardia farcinica
GTCTGTTGCGGCTCGGCGGGTGCGGCGGGGTCCTCGGCGGCGGTCCGCTCGTCGGGCGTCGCGCAGGCCGGGTCGGGACCCGCGGCCCGCTCGGCGGGCTCGGTCCCCGGCTGACCGAACTCGAAGCCGGTCAGCGGGCGCGCGGGCAGCACCGGGTCGGGCATGGGGGCCGGGACGGCGACCCGCTCGCACGGATCCGGCGCGGGCGGCGGACAGAAGATGCCGCACGGGATCGGCGGCAGGCCGGGGATGTTGATGAAGGTCTGCTCCGGGCTGGGGCCGGGGGTGACCGTGGTGCCGGGCGGCAGCTCGGACGGATGCTGCGGCGCCTTGGTCGCGGTGGGCGCGTCGGTGTCCACGGCGGTCATGTCCTGGTCGGGCGGCGCGGCGAGCACGGGGGCCGAACCCGGCGGGATCAGCTCGGGGGAGATGGTGACCTGGCGCGGCGCGCCGCCGGTGCGGTAGGCGTTGGACCAGCTCAGCACGTCGGCCGCGTAGGCCATCGAGTTGTTGTAGCGCAGCACCGCGCGTAGTTCCTGTTGCGGGTCGGCCAGATTCATCCCGCCCGAGCACAGATACTTGCCCGCGGCCAGCGCGGCGTCGAAGACGTTGTGCGGGTCGGCCACGCCGTCGCCGTTGCCGTCGGCGGCGTAGCGGCTCCAGGTGGAGGGCAGGAACTGCATGGGGCCGATGGCGCGCACATAGCTGCCGTCGGCGGCCTTGATGATCTCGTTGCCGGGCAGGGTGCCGTCCAGCGCGGGGCCGAAGATCGGGTTGACCGTGGTGCCCGCGGCGTCGGTGCGTCCGCCGCTCGCGTGCGCGGACTCGATGCGCCCGATACCGGCCAGCAGATTCCAGCGCAGCCCGCAGCCGGGCATGGCGGACTCCATCGCCAGTTCGGCGTTGCGGTAGGCGGCCAGCACGATCTCCGGGATGCCGAGCACGCCGCCGGTGTTCGGTAGTGAGATCTCGCGTAGCGGAACGGTTCCGGCGAACGGCGGCAGGCCCGCGTCGGCGGTCGGATCCATTGCCCGGAGTTTGCGGGTGCTTTCCGGGGCGACCGGGAGCAGGCCGACCGTCGAGGAGGATGTCGAGTCGCCGTCCGCCGGTGCGGAATCGCGTGCGGCCGGGTCGGCCGCGGCGGCGGCCAGCAGGGCCTCGGGGGTTGCGGGAGGTTCCTTGGACACCGGTTCACCTGCGACGGAACCGGTGGTGATCAAACCGGCGACTACGAGGGCCGACATCGCTATCGGAGCTGAAACTCGCATTCGGCCACACCAATCCTCTTCGTCGTGGGAGCGGCCCGGCACCACCACTTGCCCTGGGCGCGCTTCGGACAACGGACACCAGGCTACCCAGGAGTCAGTATGTTGTTGAGCATTTCCGGTCAATCATCACTGCCGGGCGTGGTGTGCTGCGATTTTGCTGATGGCTTGGCCGATGTCTGGTCCTTGCGGTCGCCGGACCGCGTGTCGCGCACCGGGGTCTCGTCGAGCCGGGTCGCCGCCTTCTGCTTCTTCCTCGGCTTGCCGCTCGTCTTGCCCACCGGCCTGCCCGTGGCCGCGGTCCCGCCGCCGTCCGCCGCGCGCACCCCGTCCCGGCCCACCGTCGCCAGTTCGATCCGATCCAGCAGTTCGCGCACCTCCTCCAGTTCGCGGCGCAGGTAGTCGCGGGTGGCGACATCGCCGACGGCCAGTCGCAGCGCCGCCAGTTCCCTGGCCAGGAACTCGGTGTCGGCCTTGGTCTGCGCGGCGCGCATCCGGTCCTCCTCCAGGGAGACCCGGTCGCGGTTGTCCTGCCGGTTCTGGGCCAGCAGGATCAGCGGCGCGGCGTAGGCCGCCTGGGTGGAGAAGGCCAGATTGAGCAGGATGAACGGGTAGGGGTCCCAGCGCAGCGAGACCGCGAACACGTTGAGCAGGATCCACACCGCCACCACCACGGTCTGGATGGCCAGATACCGCCCGGTGCCGAGGAAGCGGGCCACCTGCTCGCTGCCGCGCGCGAGCGCCTCGGCGTCCCAGGCGATCCGGTAGCGGGAGGAGACGGGCGTGTCCAGGCGTCTGCGCCGATCGGTGCGGTCGGTCACTGCGCCACCACCCCTTCACGCTGTTCGGTCTCGCGCCAGTCCTCCGGCAGCAGATGGTCGAGCACGTCGTCCACGCTGACCGCGCCGAGCAGGTGCCCCTCTCCGTCGACGACCGGGCCGCAGACCAGGTTGTAGGTGGCCAGATAGCGGGTCACCGCCGACAGCGTCGCGTCCGGTCGCAGCGGCGCGAGGTCGGTGTCGATGATGCCGCCGACCAAGTGCGCCGGCGGCTCGCGGAGAAGTTGCTGGGTGTACACACAGCCCAGATACCGGCCGGTCGGCGTCGCGGTCGGCGGGCGCACCACGAACACGATGGAAGCCAGCGCCGGCGTCAGATCGGGATTGCGCACCCGCGCCAGCGCTTCGGCCACCGTGGTGGAGGCGGTGACCACGATCGGGCGCGGGGTCATCATGCCGCCCGCGGTGTCGGGGGAGTGTTGCAACAGCCGCCGGACCGGCTCGGACTCCTCGGGGTCCATCAGCGCCAGCAGCGATTCGCGTTCCCCGGTGGGCAGTTCGCCGAGCAGGTCGGCGGCGTCGTCGGGGTCCATCGCCTCGAGCACGTCGGCGGCCCGCTTGACCTCGAGGTGACCGAGCAGCTCGATCTGGTCGTCGTCGGGCAGCTCCTGCACCACGTCGGCCAGGCGTTCGTCGTCGAGCGCCTCGGCCACCTCGACCCGGCGCTTCTTCGGCAGCTCACGCAGCATGTGCGCCACGTCGGCGGGGCGGAGGCCCTCGAACTGGCCGAGCAGCTGGGTCACATCCTGCCCAGGCCTGCCGATCTCGTAGGGCGTCAGGCCGGTGACCTGCCGCCAGTCCACCGTCCGCACGTCGCGGCGGCGGCCGATGCGCCGGTGGCCGCGCACCGCAACCCGGGTGACGTGCCAGTCGCGGGTGCGCAGCTGCTCCATCCCCAGGTCGATGACGTACACGTCCACCCCGGCGACCTCGGGCAGCTCCGGGTCGTCGACCCTGACCTTGGAATCGACGATCTGGGCGAGCGCGAGCATCTCGCCCGGCCGTTGCTGGAACCGGCGCAGGCTCACCGTGCCCGTGTTCAGCGTGACCATGCCTGGCTCGATGGTGGTCACCCGCAGCATGGGCACGAAAATCCGCAGCCTGGTCGGCAATTCGACGACCAGGCCGTGTACCCGCGGGTACTGACGGTCGTAGCGGACGGCCACGACGACGTCACGCACCCGGCCGATAGACTCACCGTCCGGTCCGAGCACCACGAGCCCGGCCAGCCTGGCGACGTACACCCTGGTTGCTGCCATGCTTGCCAGGCTAGAGGTTCCCGGGCCGACGGTCGCCGTTACACAGGAGGTGCGATGAAGCCACGCCGTTCGGTTCTGGCTGTTCCCGGCAGCAATCCGAAGATGATCGAGAAGGCCAAGGGACTGCCGGTCGACGAGGTCTTCCTCGACCTCGAGGACGCCGTCGCGCCGGTGGCGAAGGTCGCGGCGCGGGCCAACATCGTGGCCGCGCTCAACGAGCCGGGCTGGGGCGACCAGCTGCGGGTGGTGCGGGTCAACGACTGGACCACGCAGTGGACCTATTCCGACGTCATCTCGGTGGTCGAGGGCGCGGGCGCGCACATCGACGCCATCCTGCTGCCCAAGGCCACCGACGCGGGCCAGGTGCGCGCGCTGGACCTGCTGCTGACCCAGCTCGAGCGCGGCTGCGGGCTCGAGGTCGGCCGCATCGGCATCGAACCGCAGCTGGAGAACGCCATCGGCCTGCGCAACATCGACGAGATCGCCACCGCGAGCCCCCGCGTGCAGGCGCTGGTCTTCGGCCCGGCCGACATCATGGCCACCATCAACATGCGCACCCTGGTGCTCGGCGAGCAACCGCCGGGCTACGAGCCGCGCGAAGCCTACCACCACATCCTGATGACCATCCTGCTCGCCGCCCGCGCCCACGGGCTGCAGGCCATCGACGGCCCCTACCTGCAGATCCGCGATCTGGACGGTTTCCGCCGCGCCGCCGAGCGCACCGCGGCGCTCGGCTTCGACGGCAAGTGGGTGCTGCACCCGACCCAGATCGAGGCGGCCAACGAGATCTTCAGCCCGCGCCAGGCCGACTACGACCGGGCCGAGGAGATCCTCGACGCCTACGCCTACTACACCTCCGGCGCGGGCGGCGCGCGCGGCGCGGTCATGCTGGGCGCGGAGATGATCGACGAGGCCAGCGCCAAGATGGCCGCCGTCGTCGCGGAGAAGGGCCGCGCGGCGGGCATGGCCAGGACCACGAAGTTCACCCCGCCGGAGTGAGCGCCGGGGCGCGATGACACGCCGACCGTGTCCGCCATGCCGCCCGCCGGAGTGCACTCCGAACGAGAAATCGGACACATCGGACAGGTGTGGTTGTGGCGGATGCGGCGTGGCGACGGCCGTGGCCTCCATAATGGGGACATGACGAACCCACTCGGTAGCGCGAACAACGCCCGCTCGGGTCTGCCGACGCCGCCCTCGGGCTGGCCGGTGGGGTCCTACCCCACCTACGCCGAGGCACAGCGGGCTGTCGACTACCTGGCCGACAACCAGTTCCCGGTGCAGAACGTGAC
>NZ_JARWRU010000455.1 GCF_029867845.1 Nocardia farcinica
GGGTCCAGCCCCCAATCCAGCATGGCCACCAGCGTTTTCACCACGAACTGGATGATGACCGCGCCGCCGGGGGAGCCGGTCACGTAAACCGGCTCGCCGCGGCCGCCGTCGTCGGCGCGCTCGAACACCAGGGTCGGGGCCATCGAACTGCGCGGCCGCTTACCGGGTTCCAGGCGATTGGCCACCGGCGTCCCGTCGGGGGCGGCGGGATCGGCGGCGAAGTCGGTGAGCTGGTTGTTGAGCAGGAAGCCGTCGACCATGTGGAACGAGCCGAAGGCCGACTCCACGGTGGTGGTCATGGCGGCGGCATTGCCGTAGCGGTCGACCACGCTGATGTGGCTGGTGCCGTGCTCGGGCGGCTGCGGGGCCTCGCCGAGCGGGACGGGGCCGAGATCGCCGGGGCGCGCCTCGCCCATGCTGCGGCCGGGATCGATGAGCGCCGCGCGCCCGCGCAGGTAGTCCGGCGCGATCATGGCCCGCGGCGAGCCGCCGGGCAGCGGCACGAAATCCGGGTCGGCGACATACTTGTCGCGGTCGGCGTAGGCCAGCCGCTCGGCTTCGGCGATCAGATGCACCGCTTCCGCGCGCGGTGTGCCGCCGTCGAGGTCGGGGTTTTCCGGGGCGAGCGCGGCCAGGTCGAAGTTCGACAGGATGCCCAGTGTCGCGGCGACCGTGCTGCCGCCGGAGGACGGCGCGGGCATGCCGCACAGTTCGTGGTCGCGGTAGCCGCCGCACAGCGGGTCGCGTTTCACCACCCGATAGGCGGCCAGGTCGTCGGTGGTCAGCAGCGAGGGGGTACGCCCGCCCTCGGTCGACGCGGCGGCGGCGACGATGTCCTCGGCGATGGGGCCGGTGTAGAAGGCGTCGGCGCCCTCGGCGGCGAGCGTGCTCAACGTCTTGGCCAGTGCCGGATTGGTGAGCACCGTGCCCGCTGCCCGGGGTGTGCTGTCCGATTGCAGAAAATACGCTCGTGCCTGCTCATCGCGCGCGAGGTCGGCGGCGGAGTCGGCGATCTGGGCCGCCAGCCGCCGGCTGATCTCGAAACCGCTGTCGGCCAGCGCGATCGCCGGGTCGAACAACTCGCGCCACTCGGTCCTGCCGTGCTCGCGGTGGGCCAGTTCCAGCAGCCGCAGCACACCGGGGACGCCGATGGAGCGCCCGCTGGCGCGGGCGTCGGGTTTCGGCTCGGTGCGGTCGGTGTCGCTGATCCAGCGCAGATAGTTCTCGGTCGCCGCGGCGGGGGCGGTCTCGCGGCCGTCGTAGGCCTCGACCGTGCCCGCGGCGGCGTCGTAGTAGAGCAGGAAGGCGCCGCCGCCGATGCCGGAGGCCTGCGGTTCCACCAGGCCGAGCACCAGCTGTGCGGTGACCAGCGCGTCGGCCGCGGTGCCGCCCTCGGCCAGCACCGCGCAGGCCGCCTCGGTGGCGAGCGGATTGGCCGTCGACACGGCGTAGGACCGGGTCGACACCGGGGTCATGCCGCTGCGGTACCCGGAGGCGATCTCGGGGTTCAGGCTCAGATCCCGGGGGGCGGAGCTGCCCGGCGGCGCTGCGGTCGCGGTGTCCGGCGCCGATTCGCCCCGGGCCGGCGCCCCCCGTGCCGCGCAGGCGACGGGCGAAGGCCCCTCGGCCCGGTTCGATGTCGTGCACCCGGTCACCGACCCGAGCGTGAGCAGGGCCGCCGCGAGCGCCCCGCCGAATATTCGTCCCCTGTGCGCCGCCACATCGTGAAAGGTAACCCCGATCACCGCCGGGGAAACGCGGAACCGGGGGGGGGGGGGGGGGGGGGGGCGGGGGGGGGGGGGGGGGGGGGGGGGGGGGGAGGGGGGGGCGCCCGCGCGGCGGGGGGGGGGGGTGGGGGGGGGGTGGGG
>NZ_JARWRU010000456.1 GCF_029867845.1 Nocardia farcinica
CACCCACCTTCACCCGGGGCCGCGTGCGCTACGTGGTGACCAACGACTCGCGGACCGCCCGCCTGCAGGACGCGCTCGCCGCGATCACCTGGCGCGCGGTCACCCCGCAGGCGGTCGGCGCGCGCTCGCTGCTGCTGATGCCGCCGCAGCAGTGGGGAGCCAACGGCGAGGAGGCCGCCGCGCTGCTGCGCCAGGTGCAGACGCTGCTGCGGTCCGGCCTGGCCATCGCGCGCCCCCTCGCCGATCTGGTGGCGCTGCCGCCGGACCCGGCGCCCTACGAGCTGGACTACTCCGCGGGCGCGGCGAGCGACGCGGTGCCGCACCGGTTCGTCGACCCGACCAGGGACCAGGGCAGGCGCGTCAGCGAACTGTTCGCCTCGCTCGTGCCGGTGCCGGGGCTGGAGCCGACCCCGGTGGCTTTCCTCACGCCGCTGCGCGACGACCTGGTTCGGGTGCTCACCCTCTCCGACCGGCGCTCCGGCACTTCCGACCTGCCCGACACCTGGGCCCAGCGCCGCCTGGACCGGATCACCCGCACCGTCGACGAGCTGTACCGCTCGGTGACCGTGCTGCCGCCCGGCGGCGTCTACACCCTGGCCACCGAGCAGAGCCCGCTGCTGCTGGTGGCCCGCAACGATCTGCCGGTCGCGGTGCGCATCCGCTTCCTCATCGAGGCGCCCGACGGCGCGGACATCGCCGACATCGGCGAACAACAGTTGCCGCCCAACGGAACCCGTTCGTTCCGGGTGCCCACCGAGGTCAACGACAGCCGCAATCTGGTGATCCCGATCTCGGTGACCACCGCCGACGGCGTGCTGCTCGGCGAGTCCACCTCGGTCTCGGTGCGCTCCAACGCCTACGGCCAGATCCTGGCCGTCATCACCGCCTCCGCGGCGCTGCTGCTGTTCGGTCTGGCCGGGCGCAGGCTGTACCGCCCGGTGCGCGGCAGGCCGGGCCCGGCGGGCGAGTGAGTGGGGGCGCGCGGGGGACAGGCGATATGGGACAAAAGGGTATT
>NZ_JARWRU010000457.1 GCF_029867845.1 Nocardia farcinica
GTGGCGGTGCTGGTCGCCGGCTCGGCGGTGGGCGCGGCGGCGCCACCACCCGGCTTCGACGAATTCACCGGCGTCTGGCCGACGGCGGTGGACCGGGCGGACTGCCGTCCCGGTGATCAGGTGGAGCCGGGCCTTCAGGGCGAGGTCACGCTGGAGGACCGCAGGTCGGGGCGCAGCACCCTGGGCTACAACTGCAATATCGACCTGATCGGGCAGTACCAGGGCCTCGGCGCGGGGCCGGTCAGCCCCACCTACGAGCACTGCGCCTACATCGCCTCCACCTTCCCGACCAACCTGTTCGGTCCCGACGCCGGCGTGCACGTGCTCGACGTGAGCGACCCGGCCAACCCGGTCCGCACCGCCGTGCTCACCGAGCCCGCCATGATCGGCGGCACCTGGGAGTCGATGAAAGTGCACCACGGGCGCGGCCTGCTGGTGGCCACCGGCGTCGGCATGATCGTCGGCGCGGGCTACATCTCCATCTACGACATCTCCGCCGACTGCGCGCACCCGCGGCTGTTGAACACCACCACCGGGTCGATGCTCAACATGCCGATCCCGATCACCACCCACGAGGGCGACTTCTCCCCGGACGGCATGACGTACTGGGCCTCCGGCATCGCACCGGGCTACGTCAGCGCCATCGACATCAGTGATCCCACCCAGCCGATGGTGGTCTGGGGCGGCCTGACCGGCATCGAGGCGCACGGCATGGGCTTCACTCCCGACGGCAACACCATGTATCTGGCCAATCTGGGCGGATTGACCATCATGGACGTCTCGGCCGTGCAGAACCGCGCGCCGCGCACCGTGGTCGGGCAGCCGCTGCCGCACATCGGCCAGAAGTTCTGGACCGACGGCTTCATCAACCAGCACAGCATCTACACCACCTACAACGGTGTGCCGCATCTGTTCACCGTCGACGAGGGCGGCTCCGGCGGGGTGAAGCTGTTCGACATCACCGACAGGGCGAACCCGAGGTGGCGCACCAGCGCCAAACTGGAGATCAACCTGCCCCGGCATCAGGACCGGTGGACCTCCAGTTCGGCGGGCAACGGCGCCTTCGCCTACGACGCCCACTACTGCCGCCTCGACCGGCCCGACGATCCCCGGCTGATGGCGTGCAGCTGGATCCAGTCCGGCATCAGGGTCTTCGACGTGCGCGACCCCGACCACTTCCGGGAGGTCGCCTACTTCAACCCGCCCGCGCAGACCGGCAAGAACCTGCAACTGCCGAACTCGCTGCACGCGGTGCTCGGCTCCATCATCGGCCCGCCGGTGATCGGCACCATCGCCCTGGCCCGCGCCTTCCTGGAGGGCCAGACCTCGCTCAACGGCGTGGTCAACGACCGCTACCGGTTGCTCGGCGGCGACCTGTCCGCGGACTGGTGCCTCTCCCCGCCGGAGTTCCACGGCGACAAGCTGTACGTCACCTGCATGGACAACGGGTTCCTCGCGCTGCGGCTCGATCCGTCGGTGTTGCAGGGCTGATGGGGGCGACAGGCGAAGCGGGCCAGCGCGATTCGGGTTCGCGGCCCGGCCCGCGTCGGCCGGTGGTGGTCGTGGTGGCGGTGCTGTGCCTGGCGGCCGGTGTGCTGGCGGGCTGGCTCGTCCGGGGTGACGGCGCGGAGCACGCGGCGGGCGGCGGGCAGATGGGGTTGTCCGAGGCCGACATTCTCTTCGCCCAGCAGATGTCGGCCCACCACCAGCAGGCGCTGACCATGGTGGAACTGCTCGGTCCCGCCGCCGCGCCGGAGGTGCGGGCCGCCGCCGAGCAGATCCGTATCTCGCAATGGCGGGAGGTGGGGACGTTGACCGGGTGGCTGGAGCTGGCGGGCGCACCCCTCACGCCCCCGGCCGAGCAGGGCGGCGGCGCGGAGGGGGAGCACGGTGCGCACGACGGCCACACCGGGATGGCGGGCATGGCCTCCGACGCGGAGCTGACCGAGCTGTACCACGCCACCGGCGTCGAGGCCGAGATCCTGTTCCTGCGGTTGATGATCCGTCACCACCAGGGCGGGGCGGACATGGCGGCCGACGCCGCGGCGGCCACCGATTCGGCGGCGGTGCGCGCGCGGGCGGTGTCCATGGCCAACGGTCAGCAGCAGGAACTGGCCACCCTGTCGGTGCTGCTGAGCAGCCGCGGCGGGGAAATGCTGCCGTACCCGTGAGATCGGTGGGTCTGCACCGCTTGAATCACTGATTGAAACGTGTTTCACTCGGGGGGTGACCCGATCCGAGTCCGACACGCGCGAACGGCTGCTCGCGGCGGCCGAGCGACTGCTGCTGGAGTCCGGCTACGAGAAGGTGTCCATCCGGGCGGTGTGCACCGCCGCCGAGGTCAACCCGGCGGCCGTGCACTACCACTTCGGTTCCAAGGACGCCCTGGTCGTGGCCCTGCTGGAGAGCAGGCTGGCGCCGCTGTGGGAGTCCTCGATGGACGAGCTGGCGCGCCGCTCGGCGGGGGTGGCCGAGTGCGTGGCGGCCGTGATCGAGCCGCTGGTCGACCTGGCCGCCGATCCTGCCGGGCGGCTGTACCTGCGGCTGCTGGCCCGGCTGGTGCAGTCGCGGCGGGACATCGGCTGGACCGCCCGCTGGTTCAGCCTCGCCCCCTTCGTGGCGCTGCTGCGCCGGCAGTGCCCGTCGATCGGTGAGCGCGAGGCGCGCTCACGCTGGCTGCTCGCCTTCGACCTGATCCTCGGTCGCTTCGGCGCGCCGCTGGCCGCCGACCGCGTCCTGCCGCCGGACGAGGTCGCCACCCTGCGCGCGTTCGTCACCGCCGGCCTGTGTGCCGCCACCACGGACGCCCGCACTGACGCGGCGGCCGGCTCGCCGCCGACCGGCCGACGGCACGGGTCCGCGAACCGTCGAGACCTCGAGTAACAGTCCAGCCCCGGGAACAGCCCTCCCCGGGGCACAGCCCATTGGAGAAACCGTGCACAAAGTATTCACCCCCGCCCAGCTCGGGCCGATCACCCTGCGCAACAGGGTGATCAAGGCCGCGACCTTCGAGGGCCGCACGCCCGACGCCCTGGTCACCGACGACCTGATCGAGTACCACCGGGCGCCCTCGCGCGGCGGGGTCGGCATGTCCACCGTCGCCTACTGCGCCGTCTCGCCCGAGGGCCGCACCGACCGCCACCAGATCTACATGCGCCCGGAGGCCGTGCCGGGCCTGCAGCGGCTGACCGAGGCCATCCACGCCGAGGGCGCCGCCGCCAGCGCCCAGATCGGGCACGCGGGCCCGGTCGCCAACGCCGCCTCCAACGGCCTGCCCGCGCTGGCCCCGGGCCGGTTCTTCAGCCCCCTCGGCATGGCCCTGGCGCGCAAACCCGACGAGGCCGAACTGGCCAGGGTGATCCGGGATTTCGCCGCCGCGGCCCGCACCGCCGAGGAATCCGGCTTCGACGCCGTCGAACTGCACTTCGGGCACAACTACCTGGTCAGCTCGTTCTTCAGCCCGCTGCTCAACCGCCGCCGCGACGGCTACGGCGGCAGCCTGGCCAACCGGGCCAGGCTGGCCCGCGAGATCGCCGAGGCGGTGCGCGAGGCGGTCGGCGGCAGGCTGGCCATCCTGGCCAAGCTGAGCATGGACGACGGCGCGCCCGGCGGCCTGCACCTGGAGGAGAGCCTGCAGATCGGCCGCATGCTGGAAGAGGACGGCACCCTCGACGCGCTGGAACTGACCATCGGCAGCTCGCTGCTCAACCCGATGTACCTGTTCCACGGCGACGCCCCGCGCAAGGAGTTCGCCAAGGCCTTCCCGCCGCCGATGAGCTGGGGCATGCGCGTGGGCGGGCGAATGTTCCTGCGCGAGTTCCCCTATCGCGAGGCCTACATGCTCGACATGGCCCGCCAGTTCCGCCACGAGCTGAAGATGCCGCTGGTGCTGCTCGGCGGCATCACCAACCTCGACACCATGAACCTGGCCATGGACGAGGGTTTCGAGTTCGTCGCCATGGCGCGGGCGCTGCTGCGCGAGCCGGACCTGTTGCAGCGCATCCAGAAGGACGAGAGCGCCAAGTCGCTGTGCACGCACTGCAACAAGTGCATGCCGACGATCTACGACCGCACCGTCTGCGTGCTCGCGCGTCCGGACGAACTCACCACGCGCTGACCCGATCTTCTGCGTCCCGCCGCTCGGCGGCCGGTGGATCTCGTGCTCTGCGGGACCGGTGGCCCGCCTCGGCGGGTGGACGGGAAACGGCCCCCCCCCCCCCCCGGGGGGGGGGGGCGGGGGCCGGGGTGGCCCCCCGCGG
>NZ_JARWRU010000458.1 GCF_029867845.1 Nocardia farcinica
CCCTATATATAAACAAACATTAAAGCGGGGGCAGGGTATTCTGTTAATACTTCACCGGCCCACCCACTCACCCCGTCCGGGGCGGGGGGCGGCCCCTAACACGGCCGCCGCCGCCGCGGCCAGATAACCCAACCGGAAAGGCCGCAGCCCGACCCGGGAGCCGGACGCCCGGGAATCAGACACTGAAGCTGGCTTCCTTGGGGGCAGGCGGCAGCGTGACCACCTGACCCGCGTAGCTCAGGCCCGCGCCGAAGCCGAGCAGCAGCGCGAGCTGGCCGCCCTTGGCCTTACCGGTCACCAGCATCTCCTCCATCGCCAGCGGAATGGAGGCGGCGGAGGTGTTGCCGGTGTTCTCGATATCGTTGGCCATCGGGATGTCGTCGGCCAGACCGAGATTCTTCTTCATCAGCTCGTTGATGCGGGCGTTGGCCTGGTGCGGCACGAAGACCTCGATGTCCTCCTTGGACACCCCGGAGGCCTCCAGCGCGCTCGACAGCGCACGCGGCAGGGTCACCGCGGCCCAGCGGAAGACCTTGGGGCCCTCCATCCGCAGCGACATCCGGCCCACCGGCTCGACCTCGGGGTCGGTGCCCTGCAACTCCTGCGCGCGGTGCATGAAGGCCAGGAAGTCGATGTCCTGGGCGATGGCGTCGGCGTTCTCGCCGTCGCTGCCCCAGACCGTCGGGGAGATGCCGTTCTCCTCGCTCGGGCCGACCACGACCGCGCCCGCGCCGTCACCGAAGATCATGGCGGTGCCGCGATCGGTCGGGTCGAGGCCGACGGTCATCGTCTCGGCGCCGATCACCAGGACGTAGGTGGCCGAACCCGCGCGGATCAGGTCGGCGGCGACGCCGAGACCGTAGCCGAACCCACCGCAGCCGGAGGTGAGGTCGAAGGCGGGGACACCGTTCATGCCGAGGTCGGAGGCGACGGTCGGGGCGCCGTGCGGGGTGAGCTTGAGCCAGCTCGAGGTGCACAGCAGCACCATGTCGATCTTCGACCGGTCGATGCCGGTGTTGTTCAGGGCTCGATCGCCCGCCGCCACCGCGATCGACCGCAGCGTCTCGTCACCGCTGATCCAACGGCGGTTGCGCACACCGGTGCGCTCGTAGATCCACTGGTCGGTCGAGTCGAGGACTTGGCAGACCTCTTCGTTGCTGACGATGCGCCGCGGCCGGTAGGCACCGATACCGAGCATCGCAACATTGTCGCGACCCTTGTTGACTGCAATGCTCACCACTGGCGACTCACACGTCCTTACACCACACAGACAGACAAATCATTGTCCAGGCTAACTCTTGATCAGGCTAACTCAGTGCCAGATCCTCTAGCCCGAGGATCGACCGATATTCCAGCCCCTCGGCCGCGATGACCTCACCGGCGCCGGTCTCACGGTCGACGACGGTGGCCACGCCGACCACCTCGGCGCCCGCCTCACGCAGCGCACGCACCGCCGTCAGGGGCGAATTGCCGGTGGTCGTGGTGTCCTCGACGACCAGCACGCGCTTGCCCGTGACATCGGGCCCCTCGATCAACCGCTGCATGCCGTGGGACTTGGCGGCCTTGCGCACCACGAAGGCGTCGATCGGCCTGCCGGGGGCGTGCATGACCGCGAGCGCCACCGGGTCGGCACCCATGGTGAGCCCGCCGACGGCATCGAAATCCCAGTCGGCGACCAGCTCGCGCAACAGTTTGCCGATCAGCGGCCCCGCCTCGTGGTGCAGCGTGGCCCGGCGCAGATCGACGTAGTAGTCGGCCTCCTTGCCCGAGGACAGCGTCACCCTGCCGTGCACGACGGCGAGTTCGCGTACCAGCGCGGCCAGTTTCTCGAGGTCGGCGCCGGACAGCTCGGGCCGTGCGGCCCGCGCCTGGTCGATCATGTCGTCTCCTTCATCGGGTGCGGCTGCCTGATCGGGTGGGTCTGCGTCCAGGACGCCACCCTCAGGTCCGTCCGCGTGAGTTGAACAAGCCCCGGTTCATTCGGACCTGTAGCCCCCGGGGGATGAGGCCCGCCGCGGTGGTGAGCGCCTTGTACTGCACGCCGGGCACGCTGATCACGCGATCGGCGTCCAGGTCCCGCAACGAGCCGCTGACGACCTGATCGACCGACAGCCACAGCGGATCGGGCAGCGAGGACATCTCGATGCCCGCGCGCTGATGGAACTCCGTGCGCACGAATCCCGGGCACAGCGCCTGGATGCGCACTCCCGTGCCCGCGAGTCCGCCCGCCAGGCCCTCGGAGAAGGATACGACGTAGGACTTGGAGGCCGAGTAGGTCGACCCGCGGCCGGGGATCAGACCGGCCACGCTCGCCACGTTCACGATCGAGCCCTTGCCCGCCTCGATCATCGACGGCAGCGCGGCGTGGGTGAGTCGCAGCACCGAGGTGACGTTGACGTCGAGCTGAGCCTGCAACTGCGCGTAGGGCAGCTCCCAGAACTCGCCGGAATGCGCGAAACCGGCGTTGTTGACCAGGAATTCGACGCCCTCGGCGACCCTGGCGGCGACGCGCTCGCGGTCGGCTTCCTTCGCCAGGTCCGCCGCGAGCACCTCCGAGCGGGTCGCGTAGGCGCGTTCGAGTTAACCCGCCAGCGCCACGAGGCGGGCGCCGGGGCGGGGGGCGCGGACCCCGGGGGTGGCCAGGGGGGGCCGGGGGGGGGGGGTTCCCCGGGCCGAAACCGGGGGGGGGGCGG
>NZ_JARWRU010000459.1 GCF_029867845.1 Nocardia farcinica
CGAGCGCCATTCTCACAGCCAAAGATTGTCATTGCCAAAGATTCTCATTGTCGATGATTGACGATCTCGCGAGACCGACGCCCGAGCGTCGCCCGATCCACCGCCGCCCCCGCACGCGAGGAGTCTCATGAACACCGACGACCTGATCCTGGTGAGCATCGACGACCACGTCGTCGAGCCGCCCGACATGTTCGACGGCCACGTCCCGAAGAAGTGGGCCGACCTGGCCCCCAAGGTCGTCGTCGACGATCAGGGCATCGACCGCTGGATCTACCGCGACCGCCCCACCGGCGTCGCCGGACTCAACGCCGTGGTCACCTGGCCGCCCGAGGAATGGGGGCGCGACCCCGCCGGCTACGCCGAGATGCGTCCCGCCGTCTACGACGTGCACGACCGGGTGCGTGACATGGACGCCAACGGGGTGCTGGCCTCGATGTGCTTCCCCACGTTCACCGGCTTCAGCGCCGGCCATCTCACCCACCGCAAGGACGAGATCACCGTCGCGATGATCCAGGCCTACAACGACTGGCACATCGAGGACTGGGCGGGCGCCTACCCGGGCCGGTTCATCCCGATCGCGATCCTGCCGCTGTGGGATCCGCAACTGGCCGTCGCCGAGATCGCCCGGGTCGCGGCGAAGGGCTGCCACTCGGTGACCATGCCGGAGCTGCCGCACATCGACGGCCTGCCCAGCTACCACGACATCGATTACTGGCGCCCGGTGTTCGCCGCGCTGTGCGAGCACGACACCGTGATGAACCTGCACATCGGCCAGGGCTTCGGCGTGCTGCGGCTGGCCCCGGACGCGCCGATCGACAACCTCATGGTGCTCGCCCCGAGCATCTCGCTCATCGCCGCGCAGGACCTGCTGTGGGGACCGGCCTTCCGCGCCTTCCCGAAGCTCAAGGTCGCGCTGTCCGAGGGCGGCGTCGGCTGGATCCCGTTCTTCCTCGACCGTTCCGATCGGCACTACACCAACCAGCGCTGGCTGCGCCGGGACTTCGGCGGCAAGCTGCCCAGCGAGGTCTTCCGCGAACACGTGCTGGCCTGCTATGTGACCGACCGGACCTCGCTGAAGTTCCGCACCGACATCGGCATCGACAACATCGCCTGGGAATGCGATTACCCGCATTCGGACTCGATCTGGCCGAACGCGCCGGAGTTCGTGATCGAAGAGCTGAACGCCGCGGGCGCCACCGACGAGGAGATCCACAAGATCACCTGGCAGAACGCCACCCGCTGGTTCGACTGGGACCCCTTCCGGCACATCCCCCGCGAACAGGCCACCGTCGGCGCGCTGCGCGCCACCGCCACCGACGTCGACATCTCCACCACCTCCCGCAAGGAGTACGCCGCCGCCTACGCCAGGCGCGCGAGCTGACCCCCTGTCGCGCGGGCGGGTTCCCGCGCGGGACGGGGCCC
>NZ_JARWRU010000460.1 GCF_029867845.1 Nocardia farcinica
ACGCCACCTCGCGCCGCAGCTACCCGGCGGTCCCCATGCCCCGCGACTCCACCCGCGGGTGGTGGACCTTGGGCACGCCGATGTCGGCGCGGGCGGCGTTGTCGGAGGCAGCCGGATAGACGATGGTCAGCCGCCCGTCCACCGGCACGATGGCGCGCACGGCGCGCAGATCGAGATCGCCCTCGACCCGCCCGTCCGGCCCCTCCTGGACCATCACCTCGACGGCCACCCGGTCGAGGCGGTCGCGCAGGTCGTTGCGGGTGATGTCCTCCACCCACAGCCAGGCCAGATAGACCAGGGGCAGGCCGAAGACCACCGTGGTGACCGTGAGCACGGCCAGCATCGAGCGCAGGATGCGGCGGCGCACGTCAGTCCGTGTTCAGCCGGAAGCCGACGCCGCGTACCGTGACGATGCGACGCTCGGCCATCGGCCCCTCGTCGCCGATCTTGCGGCGCAGCCAGGACATGTGCATGTCGAGGGTCTTGGAGCCACGCAACTCGGCGTCGCCCCACACCTCGCGCAGGATGGTCTCTCTCGGCACCACCTGACCCGCGCGGTCGATGAGCACCTTGAGCAGCTCGTACTCCTTGTTGGCCAGGCCGACCTCGACGCCGTTGACCAGCACCCGGCGCGCGGCCGGCTCGAGCCGGATGCCGCCGACCTCCACCGCCTCGTCGCCGATGCCGCTGCGCCGCAACAGCGCGCGCACCCGCGCCAGCAGCTCGGCCAGGCGGAACGGCTTGCCCACGTAGTCGTCGGCGCCCGCGTCGAGGCCGACGACGAAATCCACCTCGTCGGTGCGCGCGGTGAGCATCAGCACCGCCAGATCGGCGCCACGGGCCCGCACCTGACGGCAGACCTCCAGGCCATCCATGCCTGGCAGGCCGAGGTCGAGGATGAGCAGGTCGTGGTTGCCTTCCAGCGCCCGGCTGAGCACGGCGGGGCCGAAACTCTCGACGGTGACCGAATATCCTTCGCGCCCCAGTGCCCGCGAGAGCGGCGCAGCGATGGCCTCGTCGTCTTCGGCGAGCAGTACCGCGGTCATGGCTCCAGATTACGGATCGGTGACGCGGCGGCGGGCGCACGCCGTGCCCGGACGGACGAAGACGGCGTCAGCGGTCGGCGGAGGCCTCGAAGACCTGGTGATACAGCAGCGAGTGCACGCCCTGCACGTCGGGGATGTCGTCGTATTCCAGGGGCTCCTCCGAGGAGGAGCCGATGACGAGGGTGCCGGTGCCGAGCATGCGGTCGAACAGGCCGTGCCGGAACTGCACGCTGGAGATGCGGCTCATCGGGATGTCGATGCCGGTGTGGGTGAGCACGCCCTCGCGGACCAGCACCCTGCGGTCGGTGACGATGAAGTGCGTCGACTTCCACGACAGCACCGGCCCGAGCACCCGCCACAGCACCACGATCACCCAGAGCGCGGGCACCGCGATCAACAGCGCCGTGCGCACCGTGCCCTCGGTGGCGCGGTAGGCCAGTCCGCCGCCGAATCCGGCCAGCGCGGTGGCGACGATGAGCGTCACGACCGGCCAGAACAGCATTTTCCAATGCGGATGGCGGTGGAGTATCAACTGCTCGTCCGGGGCGAGCACATCCTCCGGGTAACCCATGCCCGTGACGCTACCCGCGCGCGGACCGCCCGCCACGGAACCGACGGCCGTGGCGGGCAGGACAATCGGATGTCACCGGGGCTTGTACTGCCCGCGCAGATGGGTCACATCGCCCGCCGAGACCGCCTCGTCGCCGACCAGCAAACGGCCGGCGTCGTCGATGCCGGTGGCGGTTCCGGTGAGCACGCGCCCGCCAGGCAGCTCGGCGCGCACCTCGGTGCCGATGGTGGCGCAGCGCTCGCGATAGGCGGCGACGAGTGCGGCGGTGTCCCAGCCCGCCGCGCGCCACGCGGTGAGCCGCCGGTCGAATTCGGTGAGCATCGAGGCCACCAGCGTGGTGCGGTCCAGCTCGGCGGCCCCGGCCAGCTCGAGCGAGATGGCATGGGCGACAGGAAGTTCCGACTCACCCAGGGTGACGTTGACGCCGATGCCGACCACCACCGCAGGCGCGGGGCCGCCCGCGGCGACCTCGGCCAGGATGCCTGCCACCTTGCGGCCGCCGATGAGGACGTCGTTGGGCCACTTCAGATCCGCGGGCACCCTGGCGGTGGCGCGCAGGGCGTCGACCACGGCGATGCCGGTGAGCAACGGCAGCCAGCCGAGCACGGCGGGGTCGATGCCGGGCAGGCGCACCAGCATCGACAGGGCGATCTGCGCGCGCGGGGGGCGGGACCAGGCGCGCGCGTGCCTGCCCCGGCCGGACTCCTGCGCCTCGGCCAGCAGCACCGAACCGTCGGCGCCCGGCTCGCGGGAGCGGGCGATGAGATCGGCGTTGGTCGACCCGGTCGACTCGACCACGTCGACCCGGGAGAACGACAGCCCGGCGGACGCGACGACGGCGCGCAGCCGGTCGGCGTCGAGGGGCGCCCGGCGCCGCGCGGTATCGGTGGAGGGGCTCTGCACGTCGCGAGGCTACCCGTCCGGCGGAGCGCCCGTTCTGCCAGGGCGCAGGGCGGGAAAACCGCCGGAGAACAGGCGTGAGGCGGGGTGCGACCTGCGCTTTTCTACTCACGGGTAGGCACCGCGCCGTTACGGACCGTTCCGTCCTCTGGTTACACTCCGAACCCATGACGAGTGTCCAGCAGCAGCCCGCCTCTGGTTCGGCGGACTCCCCCGATATCCACACCACCGCCGGGAAGCTGGCTGACCTGCGGAATCGGCTGGAAGAGGCCAAGCACCCGATGGGTGAGGCCGTGGTCGACAAGGTGCACGCCAAGGGCAAGATGACCGCCCGCGAGCGCATCCTCGCGCTGCTCGACGAGGGTTCCTTCGTCGAACTCGACGCGCTGGCCCGGCACCGCAGCGTCAACTTCGGCCTGGAGAAGAACCGCCCGCTCGGCGACGGCGTGGTGACCGGCTACGGCACCATCGACGGCCGCGACGTGTGCATCTTCAGCCAGGACGTCACCGTCTTCGGCGGCAGCCTCGGCGAGGTCTACGGCGAGAAGATCGTCAAGGTCATGGACCTGGCGCTCAAGACGGGCCGCCCGCTGATCGGCATCAACGAGGGCGCAGGCGCCCGCATCCAGGAGGGCGTGGTCTCCCTCGGCCTCTACGGCGAGATCTTCCATCGCAACATCCAGGCCTCCGGCGTGATCCCGCAGATCTCGCTGATCATGGGCCCGGCCGCCGGTGGTCACGTCTACTCCCCCGCGCTGACCGACTTCGTGGTCATGGTCGACCAGACCAGCCAGATGTTCGTCACCGGCCCGGATGTCATCAAGACCGTCACCGGCGAGGAAGTCACCATGGAGGAGCTGGGCGGCGCCCACACCCACATGGTGAAGTCCGGTGTGGCCCACTACGTCGCCTCCGGCGAGCAGGACGCCTTGGACTACGTCAAGGATCTGCTGTCCTACCTGCCCAGCAACAACCAGGCCGAGGCGCCTCGCTTCCCGGCGACCGACCCGATCGATGGCTCGATCGAGGACTCGCTCACCCCCGAGGATCTCGAGCTCGACACGATCATCCCGGACTCGCCGAACCAGCCCTACGACATGCACGAGGTCATCCGTCGTCTGCTCGACGACGACGAGTTCCTCGAGGTGCAGGCCGAGCGCGCGGCCAACATCATCGTCGGCTTCGGCCGCATCGACGGCCGCAGTGTGGGCATCGTGGCCAACCAGCCCACCCAGTTCGCCGGCTGCCTGGACATCGACGCCTCGGAGAAGGCCGCGCGCTTCGTGCGCACCTGCGACGCGTTCAACATCCCGATCGTCACCCTGGTCGACGTGCCGGGCTTCCTGCCGGGCACCGGCCAGGAGTACAACGGCATCATCCGCCGCGGCGCGAAGCTGCTCTACGCCTACGGCGAGGCCACTGTGGGCAAGATCACGATCATCACCCGTAAGGCCTACGGCGGCGCCTACGACGTCATGGGTTCCAAGCACATGGGCGCCGACGTGAACCTGGCCTGGCCGACCGCGCAGATCGCCGTCATGGGCGCTTCCGGCGCCGTCGGATTCGTCTACCGCAAGCAGCTGCAGCAGGCCGCCGCGGACGGCGCCGACGTCGATGCGCTGCGGCTCGAGCTCCAGAACGAGTACGAGGACACTCTGGTGAACCCGTACGTCGCGGCCGAGCGCGGTTACGTCGACGCGGTCATCCCGCCCTCGCACACCCGCGGCCAGATCGTCTCCGCGCTGCGGCTGCTCGAGCGCAAGATGGTGACCCTGCCCCCGAAGAAGCACGGCAACATTCCGCTCTGAACGAGCGATACCCTCGGTAGGCCGCGCACACTGGAGAAGTCGAACGGCCCGCGCTTTTGGAGATCACCGGGAGTGGCGGGCCACAGGGCTGGGAAGTCGGTAGGCGTCACGTGCCTGTCGAACCAACACGCCTGATCGAGGTAGAGGAAGGATCTGGCACTGTGACGACCGTGGCAGAAGAAGAAGTGCTGACCGCCGCCGAGCTCGACCTCGCGGTCGACACCGTCGCCGAGGAGGCCGAGGTCACCGCGGAGACGGCAGCGACCCCGGAGCCGAAGGCGGAACCCTTTGTGAAGATTCTGCGCGGATCGCCCACCGACGCCGAGGTCGCCGCCCTGGTGTGCGTGTTCGCCGCCGCCTCCGGCGGCTCGGCCGACACCGATTCCGGCAAGCCGAGGGAGCTGTGGGGCAGGCCCACCGCCATGCACCGCGGCGCATCCCCGTTCTCGCCGTACTCGTTCCCGGCGCTCTCGCGCCTGCGCTGAGCCGATCACGGCGCCCAGCGGGACGTATGAGTTCATCAGAGGACACCCGATGCCGACGCTGATCCTGGCGTCGGCATCGCCCGCGCGCAGACAGGTGCTGCGCAAGGCGGGCATCGAGCCGGTGGTCCTGGTCTCCGATGTCGACGAGGACGCGGTGGCCGCGGCCCTGCCGGCGAACAGCGCCCCGGAGACCGTGGTCACCGAGCTGGCGCGCGCCAAGGCCGCCGACATCGCCGCCTCCGCCGCCGCCGCCGAGTTCCGCGACGACTGCGTGATCGTCGGCTGCGACTCCATGCTGCTGATCGACGGCGTGCTCCAGGGCAAGCCGCACACCCCGGAGGTGGCGCGGGCACGCTGGGCCGAGATGGCCGGGCGCAGCGCCGATCTGATCACCGGGCACTGCGTGCTGCGCCTGCGCGACGGCGAGGTCGTGGCGCAGGCCGTGGATTGCAGTGCCACCACCGTGCACTTCGCCAAGCCGGAACCGGACGAACTGGAGGCCTATCTGGCCTCCGGCGAGCCCTTGCAGGTCGCGGGCGCGTTCACCCTCGACGGGCTGGGCGGCTGGTTCGTCGATCGCATCGACGGCGACCCCTCCAGTGTGATCGGGATCGGCCTACCACTGCTGCGCCGACTGCTTCGCGACGTCGGCACCGGCATTGCGCAGCTGTGGGCCGACGCGGCCCGCTGACGGCGGCGTGAGGGCGGGCTCGCCCTGATCCCCCGGACCGAGCGGGCCCCCGTTGTTCCTGCCCGTTCTGCGGGCCATCTCCAGCCTGGTCAGGCACAGCTCGTTGTCGACGAAGGGTTGCAGGCGCACCTCCACCGCGCCGCGCTCGCCGCTGCGGTCGAGCACTTCCTCGATCATGCCCCGGTGCACCGAGCACACCACGTCGGAGTGGGTGCGCGCGAGATCGCGCAGCGGGCAGCCGGTCATCCTGATCACCACGTGCTCGCCGTCGTCGGCGGTGTCGCGTTCGGGGGCGAAGCCGAGTTCCGAGAGCAGGCCGATGGTGACGTCCTTGGCGTCGGCCAAGGTCTCGACCCGGCGTTCGGCGGCGTCGAGCTTGCCGCCCCAGGCGCGGCCTGCGGCCAGCCCGGCCTCCGAGCGGCTGCGCGGCTCGCCGCCGAGCTGATCGGCGAGCACCTGTGCCAGCTCCTGGTAGCCGAGCGTGCGCTGCACCGCGCGATAGCCGATGCGGGGCCGGCCACGCCCGCGCGGGGGCTGCTGGAACTGTCTGACCAGGGATTCCTTGGTGAGGACGTCGAGGTGGAAGCGCACGGTGGTCACGTGCTGTCCGGTGATCCTGGCCAGTTCCTGGGCATCGAGGGGCTCACTCGCGCCGCGCAGGATCGCGAGCAGTCGCCGCCGCGGCCACGAATCGGACATAGACCACCCCTCCTCTGTAGCTGACTTTATCGGATGCGGGTTCGATCTAATCGGCCATTGCGGTAATCGGTCGCCACGGCGATTCGCCGCCTGGAACGAGTTCCCGTTACCGCCCACCTCTACCATCGCAGCGTGAGGGAACCCTCGTGCCGCCCGCGCGAACGCCCCGCGATACGTCATCACGTCCCAGTCCGGCCAGGAGAAGGAAGACCGACCGTGCCCGTTGCCCCGGACCCCCATGCCCCTTTCGGCGCCTACGCGCACCCAGGCAGGCTGGTCTCCACGGAATGGCTGTCGGCCAACATCGGCGCCCCCGGCCTGGTGATCGTGGAATCCAACGAGGACGCCCAGCTCTACGACATCGGGCACGTGCCAGGCGCGATCAAGATCGACGGGCGGCGCGAGCTGGAGGACGGGTCGATGCGCGACTACATCGACGGGGCCGCGTTCACCGAGCTCATGCGGGCCAAGGGCATCGCCCGCGAGGACACCGTGGTGGTCTACGGCGATCGGGGCAACGCCCAGGCCGCCCGCACGCTGTGGTTGTTCACCCTGTTCGGGCACGAGGACGTGCGGCTGCTCGACGGCGGCCGCGAGGCGTGGATCTCCGAGAGCCGCGACACCACCTTCGAGCCGCCCTTCCCGCGCCGGGCCGAACCCTATCCCCCGGTGCGCCGCGACGACGGCATCGCCCGCGCCTTCCGCGACGACGTACTCGCCAGGCTGGGCTCAGCGACGGTGCTGGACGTGCGCTCGGCGCGCGAATACGCGGGCGAGGCGAACCAGGAGCCCGCCGGGCCCGCGGTGGCGGCGCTGCGCGGCGGGCACATCCCGACCGCGGTGAACATCGACTGGTCGCGGGCCTTCGCCCCGGACGGCCGGTTCCGCCCGCGCGCCGAGCTGGACGCGATCTACGGCGAGCTGGCCGACAACGAGGAACTGCTGGTCTACAGCGGCATCGGCGAAAGGTCCAGCCTGAGCTGGTTCGTGCTCACCCATCTGCTCGGCCGCTCGGGCGTGCGCAACTACGACGGCTCGTGGGCCGAGTGGGGCAATTCGGTTCGCCTGCCGGTGGTTCGGGGCGAGGAGCCGGGCGAGGCGCCCGCCCGGGCGGGACGTCGCGCACGGGCGCGCTGATGTCTTCTAAACTGAAGTCGCATGCCAGCACAATGGACGCGGAACACACTTCCGATTCAGTGTGATGCGACACCTACTGTTCAGTAGGGCTATCCGAGTTCGGCGGCAGTTGGCAGACTGCCTACACTCGCCCAGACGTACATTGTCGGCACGGGCGCGGAGCTCGTGTGGTGTTCCGACCCCGAACGGGAGCGGGCCGCGCGGCCACCGTCCCGCGAAGCGACCAGAAGAATGCAAACCAGGAGGCTCAGTGCCCAGCCATGCCAGCGCGCGGATCACGAAGGTACTCGTAGCTAACCGAGGCGAGATCGCCGTCCGCGTGATCCGGGCGGCGAAGGACTCCGGCATCGCCAGCGTCGCGGTGTACGCGGAGCCGGACGCCGACGCGCCCTTCGTGAAGCTCGCCGACGAAGCCTTCGCGCTGGGCGGCCAGACCTCGGCCGAGTCGTACCTCGTGTTCGACAAGATCCTCGACGCCGCCGCCAAGTCCGGCGCCGACGCGATCCACCCCGGCTACGGGTTCCTGTCGGAGAACGCCGACTTCGCCCAGGCCGTGATCGACGCGGGCCTGATCTGGATCGGCCCCTCCCCGCAGGCCATCCGCGACCTCGGTGACAAGGTCACCGCCCGCCACATCGCCGAGCGCGCGAACGCGCCGATGGCCGCGGGCACCAAGGACCCGGTGAAGAACGCCGACGAGGTCGTCGAGTTCGCGAAGAAGTACGGCGTTCCGGTCGCGATCAAGGCGGCCTTCGGTGGCGGCGGGCGCGGCATGAAGGTCGCGCACACCATCGAGGAGATCCCCGAGCTGTTCGAGTCGGCCACCCGCGAGGCCATCGCGGCGTTCGGTCGTGGCGAGTGCTTCGTCGAGCAGTACCTGGACAAGGCCCGCCACGTCGAGGCCCAGGTCATCGCCGACCAGCATGGCAACGTGGTGGTCGCGGGCACCCGCGACTGCTCGCTGCAGCGCCGCTTCCAGAAGCTGGTCGAGGAGGCGCCCGCGCCGTTCCTGTCCGACGAGGTCCGCACCAAGATCCACGAGTCCGCCAAGCGCATCTGCCGCGAGGCCGGCTACTACGGCGCGGGCACTGTGGAGTACCTGGTGCAGGGCGAGACCGTGTCCTTCCTCGAGGTGAACACCCGCCTGCAGGTCGAGCACCCGGTCACCGAGGAGACCGCGGGCATCGACCTGGTGCGCGCCCAGTTCCGCATCGCCAACGGCGAGCCGCTGGAGATCACCGAGGATCCGACCCCGCGCGGCCACTCCTTCGAGTTCCGCATCAACGGCGAGGACGCCGGTCGCGGCTTCCTGCCCGCCCCCGGCCCGATCAACGTCTACCGCGAGCCCTCTGGCCCCGGTGTGCGCGTCGACTCCGGCGTGGTCGAGGGCAGCGTGATCGGCGGCCAGTTCGACTCCATGCTGGCCAAGCTGATCGTCACCGGCGAGAACCGCACCCAGGCGCTCGAGCGCGCCCGTCGCGCGCTGGCCGAGTTCCAGGTCGAGGGCCTGGCCACCGTCATCCCGTTCCACCGGGCGATCGTCGAGGATCCGGCCTTCATCGGCGACGGCGAGAAGTTCGACGTCTACACCAAGTGGATCGAGACCGAGTGGAAGAACACCATCGAGCCCTACACCGGTGGCGCGCCGATCGAGGAGGACGAGCAGGCGCCGCGGCAGAAGGTGGTCGTCGAGGTCGGCGGTCGCCGGGTCGAGGTCTCGCTGCCCGGTAACTTCACCGTGGGCGGCGGCAACAGCGGCGGCGCGATCCGCAAGAAGCCGAAGGCGCGCAAGCGTGGCGGCGCCTCGGCGGGTGCGGCCTCCGGCGACGCCGTGACCGCGCCGATGCAGGGCACCGTCGTCAAGGTCGCCGTCGAGGAGGGCCAGACCGTCGAGGCGGGCGACCTGATCGCGGTGCTCGAGGCCATGAAGATGGAGAACCCGGTCAACGCGCACAAGGCAGGCGTGGTCACCGGCCTCGCGGTGGAGGCGGGCGCCGCCATCACCCAGGGCACCGTCCTGGCGGAGATCAAGTAACACCCTGAGCTGCCCGAGGGGGGGGGGGGGGGGGGGGGGGGGGCGGCCCCCCCCCGGCGCCCGGGGGGGGGGGGGGGGGGGGGGGGGGGGGGGGGGGGGGGGGGGGGGGGGGGGGGGGGGGGGGGGGGGGGGGGGGGGGCGGGGGGGGCCGGGGGGCCC